>CAWVZF010000052.1:0-13370 GCA_963934665.1 uncultured bacterium
AGGCTGCCCTGTTCGCAACCTGTCTTGGTGATCAGTTCTACGCGGACGCGTGCGCTGACGCAGTGCGATTACTGCGCTACGCAGGGGTCGACGTTGATGTGCCCCAGTCACAAACCTGCTGCGGCCAACCTGCCTATAATGCAGGCAGAAAACCTGAAGCGATTCGTATGGCATATCAGACGCTCGATACGTTTGATAGTGCGGACTACGTGGTGCTGCCATCGGGAAGCTGCGCTGGCATGATACGCTGTTTCTATCCAGACCTCATGAATAATGAACTCGAACGTGCTCAAGATCTCGCTGCCCGTACATACGAACTTTCTCACTTCCTTGTGGAAGTATTAGGCATTCAGGATCTCGGATCCGGACTCAAGGGCAAGCGAATTGCGTATCATCATAGCTGCCACGCTCTACGCGAACTCGGAGTATGCGACCAACCAATCTCCCTGCTCAAGAACTGTGGAGCAGAGGTTGTCACATGGGAAGCGGACGAGGAGTGTTGTGGATTCGGAGGGCTTTTTAGCACCAAGTTGCCCGAAGTATCTGCCGCCATGGCCGACCGAAAGCTTGATACGCTACCCGATGTAGACTTCGTGACCTCCACGGATGGCGGATGCCTCCTCCAGCTCAGTGGCCGTGGTAACCGACGTCGCTTATCTGTCCAATTCCGACACCTGGCGAGTGTGCTCTGGGAAGGGGTCGGTATATGAGTTTTAGTGGCCCTAAGCATTATCGGGCAGAATCGGCTAGAGCACTGAAAGATCAACCGAGTGTTCGTGCATCTGTTACCAGTGCCACGGACACGTTCAATACGAACCGCTCAGACGCATATAGCCAAATCGATTCGGATCTGTGGAGGGACTGGGCTCGAGATGTGAAATCCCATGCCTTAACAAATCTTGATCAATATTTAGAGCAGGCGGAGACACAACTACTGGCAAACGGTGCGAAGGTGCACTGGGCAGAGACCGCTCATGATGTCCTAGGGCTTCTCGAGGAAATCATTCGTGATCACGGAATTGGAACCGCGGTTAAAGCCAAGAGCATGCTCAGTGAAGAATTAGGTATAAATGAGCATCTAGAAGACCTTGGTGTACACGTGCGTGAAACAGACCTTGGTGAGTACATCATCCAGCTAATCGGCGAACCACCAAGCCACATCGTCGGGCCAGCCATACATAGAAGCCTCGAAGACTGCCAACGTCTTTTCCACGAGAAATTTGGCACCCCTCTTGATGACGGACCTGACGCACTCGCAGCAACAGCCCGTGAAGCACTCAGAGAAGAGTTCTTAGCTGCTGATCTAGGGATTTCAGGCGGCAACTTTCTGGTTGCTGAAACTGGCACAGTTGCCCTCATCGAGAATGAAGGAAATATCCGACTCTCAACATCCCTACCTCGTGTTCATATTGCCTTGGTCGGAATCGAGAAGATCGTCCCTCGACTTGAGGATGTATCCGGTTTTGTACAACTCACTTCGCGCGCAGCTACCGGGCAGCCAATCGGAAACTTCTTCTCACTCATTCAGGGGCCAAAACGCGATGGCGATATCGACGGCCCTGAAGAAGTACATGTCATTCTTGTCGATAATGGTCGTACCCGTCTATTGGCCGATGACAAAGCATGGGAAGCACTTCGGTGCGTGCGCTGTGGTGCGTGTTTGAATATCTGCCCTGTTTATCGACAAACAGGGGGACACCCCTATGGATGGACGTACTCTGGACCGATTGGAGCCATCATCGCTCCCGGAATGCTGGGCATAGAGGAAGCGATGCCTCTTCCATACGCCTCTAGTCTATGCGGTGCATGTGTGGATGAGTGTCCTGTAAGAATCCCGATCCCAGAGCTACTACTCCACTGGAGGGAAAAGGCAGTTGAGAAAGGCCTCACCTCTGCTATAGAGTCGGCAGGAATCAAGGCATATACAAAGGCAGCAGAACGACCTGCAATCTTTCGCGCAGCCGGAACAATGTTGCGGCATATACCGCTAGAAGCAGGTGGACGGGCACTCCCTATCTTGAGCGACTGGGTCAAAGAGCGATCAGCCCCGGAATCCAGTGCAAAGAGCTTTATGCAGCAGTGGAAGGAGGGAATTGAATGACTGCACGCTCATCAATCCTCGACCGGGTTCGAATTGCCCTTGCAAATCGGGAAGTTGTCGCCCATCCCGGCTCTTTCGAAGGATGGCGGCCTTTCATGCATTCCGGGAATCCAACGGAGCAGTTCACTGAGATGTTCGAAAAAGCGGGTGGTGAGGTGGTGAGCTTCAAGACTCAAGCCGAAGCATCACTCTGGGTCAGGGGCTTCCTCGCTGACTTCGATAGTCTTTCTGTTGGAGAGTTGGCACGGGGCCGGCTCAACGAAGATGCAAAACCTGACAAATGGATTGAAGAAACAGACCCATCGGTGGCTGAGGCTGGGGCTTCTTTAGCGTTCGGTGCCGTGGCTGAGACCGGCTCGCTCATCATGACCCCACAAGATGGTAGACGGGCTCAGCTTCTACCTCCAGTTCATGTGGTATTTGTGGACCAAGCCAAGATATACAAGACACTGAGCGAAGGACTCGTGGCACTAAAAAATGATTTGCTACCCTCAGCTGTAGGGCTACACTCCGGACCCTCAAAATCAGCTGACATTGGCCAGGTATTGGTGAAGGGAGTCCATGGACCCGGCAGGGTAATCTCAGTGATTGTAGAATCCAACTAACCGAGAGCTTCTAATCCTTAGATATCCGTGTCCCTGCTAGCCTTAGCTATCCGAACCCCCTAACCTCGTCAGCCCATGAGTGCTAATACCAATACCCATAACCTCCAACGCGTCCTCCGTATCAGGGACGGTATGGCGGTCACGATTGGGATGATTATCGGCGCTGGCATCTTGCGCACTCCAGGACTTATCGCTGGTTATCTCGGCGATCCATGGCTCATCCTAGGACTCTGGTTCTTCGGTGGTGTAGTCGTTGCACTTTCCACCCTAGTACTAGCCGAGATGTCTGCAGCCCTACCTGAGGCTGGTGGGAAATATGTATATGCTCGCCACGCCTGGGGTGACACGATGGGCTTTGTCACCGGCTGGTCAGAACTCCTGGTCAGCCGTGGCTTCAGCGGAGCAGCCAAGGCAGTCGCTATCGCTGAGTACGTCCGAATATTGGCGGGGAATCGCGGTAACATACAGATCATAGCGTTAGCAGTCTGTGTCGGGTTCTTTTTTCTGCACACACGTGGACTCAAGGCCAGTTCACAGTTCCAGAACATTACTACAGTCATCAAGATCTTTATCGTATTAGCGATCGCTGCTGCAGGTATCGCTGCAGGTGACTTCATCGGGTTCCAGCCTGCCCTGACAGAAGCGTCTGGACCAACCGCGGGTCTCTTGGGCTTCGCACTCGCGTATCAATCCATTTCGTTCGCTTACTACGGCTGGGAAGACGCCGCGAAAATGGCGGAAGAAATTAAGGATCCTGGCACTGCACTACCGAAGATCTTGGTAGGTGGCGCGCTAGCAGTGATGGTTCTGTATCTACTGATCAATGTCGCGTTCCTCGCAGTCCTCACACCTGCTGAGATGGCTGCGGACCCTGAGTTAATCGCTGCACTCACCATTTCCAGCGTGTTCGGCCCAGTTGCTGGAACAGCGGTTACAGCCGCGGCGCTCATCATCCTCCTTAGTAGTCTGAATGTTAATTTCTTGGGGTTACCAAGAGTGGCTTACGGGCTAGCACAACACCGACTCTCTCCCCAGGCATTCACTGAGGTTGATGATAGGGGTACACCGAGAAAGGCCCTCTATTTCATCTCAGCTTGGATTGGGCTTCTCGCACTTTCTGGAGCGTTTGAATTCCTGATCCGCTTTATGATGACGGTCGCAATCGCCGTCGACACGATGGTCCTGCTTGGCTACTTCAAACTCCGAGCCCAACGTCCGGATCTAGAACGTCCGTTCGTAATGCCGGGTCATCCATGGCTGCCTGCCATCACGATCGCTTTGTATATAGCGATTCTCGCAATCTTGATCGGTACACAACCAGAGATGGCCCTAGGGGCAGGAGCTATGCTCTCAGCGATTCTGATTGGAGGCGTAATCACGACTCGATCTCGTGTGAACAACAGTGACTGAGATACTTCATACGCTTGTAGCAGCAGGCATAACCCATGTAGTAGGCCTTCCCGACAACACATCAGCGCCACTTTTCGATGCATTATCTGATCACCTTTGGATCCGGCTTGTCACTGTTACGCGAGAAGGCGAAGCGTTCGCAATTGCTTCAGGGCTATGGCTCGGAGGAGCTTCTCCTCTTGTCGTGATCCAGAACACCGGACTCCTTGAGTCAGGTGACAGCTTACGTGGAACGGCAGCTCGCATGGGGGCACCTATTCCGATCCTCATTACGGGTCGGGGATATTCAAAGATGAAAGAGGCAGGACTTAACCCCTCTGACCTGAGGGAACGTGATCTGCTTACTCGGGGAGATGTCGATTCTGTAGCTCTACTTACGGAGCCAACACTCGAGGCGTGGGGCGTACCTTTTGAGCGGTGCGAAGGCGAAGATGACCCTTCAGCCGTATTGGCTCGAACTATTGACTCTGCTCGTTCTACCGAACGCCCTACCGCCGTTGTTATGGCTCGTGGACTCACTTGATGCTCACGCGTGCTCAAGTCCTCGATCCACTTGTTCAGTATCGAACTGATGAAATTATCGTGACAACCATGGGGGCCACCCGACCCTGGGGCCGTATCTCTGATAACGATCTGGATTTCGCATCGGCCGATAGTGCCATGGGCCATGCCGCTGATCTTGCGCTCGGTATTGCACTCGCTCGTCCCGACCGGACAGTGGTATGCCTTAACGGCGACGGGAGCATGCTCATGACGCTTGGGACCCTCGCCACGGTAGTCGGATCTGGAGCTACAAACTACGTGCTCTTCGTCATGGATAATGGCGTCTTTGAGATCACCGGCCATCAATCGGTAGCCGCCTCTGGACAAATTGACTACGCAGCGATGGCCCATGCTTCCGGCTTCACAAAAGTCCTCGTCTTTGACGATGCCAGAAGTTATGCAGAATCGGTCGGAGAAATCCTGACTCAGCCAGGCCCGACATTCGTACACCTCTTGGTAGAGCCGGGATCAGAGGGCCCTATATCTCGAAACGATCGAGAGAAGGGCCGCTACCTGAGAACCTCACTTGCTGATTGGTCACGAACATTCAAGGCTGCCCTCGAAACCAAAGATCAAAAACAGACTTAACATACGATGGCTGTTCAGACTCCAATCTTACTAGAAGAATTGAGATGCACCTCTTCTGCCAGCAGGACAAATAGATATGAAGGAGCACATCATGAATAAGATTACACTTGGGATTCTGGCTCTGGCCTTGCTACTAGGGGCGGGTGCACTAGAGCTAAATGCTCAGCAGAACCGAGGCATGCGGGGACCACCAAACTTGCGGCAGGGGAATGCTCAGCAGTTCCGTGGCCCAGGGGTCTTTGGCAAACCAGGCTTCAATCGTACCCCACTAAGTGGGCCAGAGCAGATCATACAAATGAGAGAGCGTCTTCAGCTGACTGACGAACAGATCAACCAGCTCGATGACATTCGAAGAGAGAACGTTCAGCGTCGTACTACAGCAATGGCCGAGATGGCTGAATTAAGGTCACAGGCGACGGCTGGCCTAATCAACCGAAGTGATGTGATGTCTCGCCTTAAGGCTAGAGGGGAGGAAGGTCAGGCAGTGGTTAAGCCAGCTGAGTTGGTGATGTCGATCTTAACTGATCAGCAGCGTGACATCCTTAGAGAAGCCAAGATGCGATCGCTAAGGGCACGCTCAGGGAAAACAAGAGGGATGCGTGGACGGGGTAGTCCAGCAGGATTCCGTGGCCCGAAGGGTGGACGGTCCGGCCGCCCCGGCATGAGAGGTGGACGAGGTGGTCCCAGAGGACCTCGTGGCCCTGGAACTGATCAGAGAGGGCTACGGCGTAGAGGCTTCGGAAAGATTGGATGAGGCTAGGCACTCACCGAGACACCTTATCCCCCTGTCGAGCTAGTCCCGTGCATGGGCCTGCCTAACCGTTATCCCTAAGCCAGGCACGGAGATCACCAAGGTCATAACGGCCATTCCCGTTACCAAGCTCGTCAAGATAGCTCGACTCAGTCTGAGTAAGCGGAGGACCTTGGGTTTTTAAGAATTTTCTGAGGATTGGGGCCCAACTGGTTGAGATTACCAACCGAGCACGTCCATCTAGAATCGAAACATCGTGAACCGTAACAGCTTTCACTGCACCACTATTCAGCCTAAGTACAGCAGGTCCGGGTGACGCTCGCTGCTTCGCTGCAGAACTGCTCACTCCCCACGCATCCCCCGCCTCACCACGGTTGCCTCCTTCGTATGAGTTCCGGAGCAACCCATTGTTATTGTCCTGCTCAAGTACTGTCATAAAGTAGGGATCGTTCGTAGCTGGATCCGGCCTACGAGCAGCCGTTAAGTCCTGCTTGTACATGAGGACACCTTCAGCTGGAATTTGATGATCAAAACCCGTTTGTGTCCGAAATTCAGCTATGAGAAAATCACTCCCTGATTCGCCTATCGGAACGCGGAGTGCAAGACCCGAACTCTGCACTGGATCTAGAAACAATTCGTGATTCCAGACCTCACCAAGTTCGACGTAGTCAATCCATCCCAAAACCTGCTTTGAGTGAGCTGAGAGATGTGTAGGCCCAAATGGCACAGTCCGGTCATCGACAGGACCGCACCCCCAGGAACCTGCAGCCATGAGTGCCCAACAACCCAATACCCAACGCCTTCCGAGCGCACCCCCTTCTGCCGTAGGGTGGTAATAGTCCGGAAGCCCCAAGACGTGACCAAATTCGTGGGAGATCACATTGGCAGTCTGGACATTATTCCCAGTGCAATCGCTTACTCCTTGGGTGATGTAGCCGTCAATCTTGATTCTCTCGCCTCCAAACCCAACGTCATCAGTCACATATGGGGCTCCTGCCGCTCCCGACATTCTCCAACGGTGTGGCCAGATCGCGGGGCCACCACAGGATGCTGCAGTTTCTAGGTATTCGAACGTGACTACATCCACAATCCCGTCGTCGTCTCCGCTGTTCGGGATCCCATCCGCACCATCGCTGTCATAAAGCGTCCAATCGACCTCACTTTCAATGGAATCGAGAGCTTCAGCAAAATACGCCCCAGTCTTGGCATCATTACCTAGCCCGTTGCTGGTGCCAACCACAGAGTCTATCGGAAACGAGGTCCGCACCCATGGGTAAACTTGTCCACCCACAGTGAGTGCCCCTCTCGAAATTTCGAGGTAGGCTTCTGTGATCGTGCCATACTGCGTGGGTCCATCAAAGAGTGATTGTTGGATCATTTCCTGAGTAATATGAGGCTCTTCAGAATCCGAGAAGAGCGCGAGTATCACGGGGATATCCGCTCGTCCCTCAGTTCTACTTGCTGAACGGCCTTCGGGACTGATTCGGAAAAGACCATTTGGTAGAGTAAAAGCAGTCGGATCTTCTCGAACTCTCTCGTAGTAGCCAACCGGGAGCTCAAGCCCTCGCAGGCGAGCAAGGGTCTCAATGTCCTGGGCTTCCAAGGGTAGAGAAGTTGCCAGTCCGGCCCCCACCAAGAGTATCACTACTGCTTGGTCAAGTAAGCGTCGCCTCATCGCCGGAACTCCAACTGATAACCATCCAGTGTTAACCGGATCTTGTTATCTGGGTTGGCTACTTCTTCCACAATGGCAGTAGGCTCCATCGTGGTATCTGCAACCTGAACCCTAAATGCGAGGGTGCCATCGTTCTGATTAATCAGAACAATACGAACTTCATCGAGACTTGAATTGCTATACAACTGGTTACTGCCCACTGGCGTCACCTCACCGATACCTGGACCCATCAGCACCACCAAGGCAGCACCTTCTGCTCCATTTGGTGACTTCAATGTCGCCGTCAGAATCCCAGGGCCGGGTGGTGATTGATCCGCACACGCCACTGACAGTGATAGGCACGAGAAAGCCACAAAGCGATAAAGTTTCATAGAGGTGCGCACCCAATGTGATTGCATATGTGGTATCAGGGATTGGAATCGTCAGTACAGATGAACTCTACAGATGAAACCAACTACCTAGCCCTAGGATATCGGCCTCTCTGCCGGCTGAACCTTCACCGCCCACATACCCGAGTTAATATCGCTAAAAAAAATGTTCCCCTTCCACGGCATCACACTCCAGGCACCGGGAGAATTGGGGATGTATCCAATCGGGTCATGCGCTTTAAAGACAGCAATCTCACGACCTTGTGTGTAGAGGTTGCCCATCAGATCACCAGAGATATCAACCATCCGAACACCCCCCTCATAGTAAGCCTGATAAAGCACGTCGTCCTCAACCCAAATATTGTGCGTGCCGTACTCACTGACTTCATAGCGTGCGAGCTGTTCTGGATTCATTGGGTCGGTGAAATCGACGATCTGGATATAGCCGGACGTCGCTCTTGGATATCCACCCTTCCCTGTCAACGGATCGAATTGTTGGCGGTGGTCCGTACCAGTCCCTTCCCACGCGAGTCCCTGACGCTGTACACGTTCGTCTCCAGCAATTAACAGAAAACGCCCAGTAGACTCTTGGTAGTAGGGGAAAACCGCGTGTGTTGAGCCCGTTGTTAATGGGAAGGACGTCACAAATGCGGGATTTTCAATCGAGCCACCGTACTTTCCGTTTCCGACGTCAACCACGACAACACCCGTCTCCCACTCAGCTGAGTACACGAGTCCATCATGAACCCATATGTCGTGTACGCGAGAATTCGGGTGATTGTACTCGCTAACGAACTCGGGCTGATAAATATCCCGCACATCGATGATCACGTACTTATCACCACCTGCAAGGGCGAATAAATACTCATCGGTAGCAAACATGTTGTGGACCCCGCCAGTCACCCCATTTCCTTCGAATGTCGATGCCACGACAGGGTGTCCAGGATCTGCGAGGTCGAGAATTACAACACCATTCCGCCGGTTTGAAGCTCCCTCGCGGGATACTGCACCGTAACGCCCGTCCGGAGAAACCTTTATGTCATTCGTTGTGCGGGCATCAACAAACACTGAATCGGTCTTGAAAATATTCCCAGGATCAGTCACATCCCACACCATTGAAACACCGTCTCCAAACTTAGAGCCAGTCATCGCATAGTCTCGTCCGTCGACGCCCTGCCAAATCCAAAAATCAGTCGTAAAAATGCGGTCTTCTGTTCCTTGGCCTATAACCTCGAGCTTGCGCACCGCATTCCGAGGTATGACCCGAAACGAAAACTCAGCGAAAGCTCCACCGGTCGAGGCAACTGCTGTGTACACACCCGGGACATCTGCAACCATTCTTCCGTCTAGCATCTGGGCAGGCCCGGAAGGCGCCACGATCGAATCATCTGGTTGGTATACGTAACTCCAAGAAATCGGTGCATTTTCTACGACGGCACCACTCGCGTCCCGTGCGATTGCTACGAAGCTCTGAACGTCTCCTGTCCGGATCTGTTCCTGTCCCATTGTCATGACTAAAGACCTAACGGGTGACGCCACAACAGTATGAGTCAGTGCACCGGTCACGCCTTCACTCACGGCGTTAATTGTGACGGTGCCAGTCCCTACAGCTCTCACATTTCCAAAAGCATCGACCGTTGCAATGGTCTCATCAGAACTCGACCATGCAATGTCCGGATATGGGCGAGCAGATCCGTCCGCATGGGTTGCCGCAACATCGTGTACAACCCGGGCACGCTCAAAAAGCCGGACATCAGCCGTGTGAATCCTTACGTTCGCGATAGCTGGCCAGGCAACATGCACAGGGATATTCAGCGTTATAGGCTCCTCACCATCCCCCGGGACACTCGATACGAAAACCTCAAAGTCGCCTGCTTGGAGGGCAGTGACCCGGCCGTCTGCAAACTGTAAGGCCCCGCGTGCACCAGAAACCCTTAACGGAGTAGAAATCACCCTACCATCCTGATCAAATGCAAGAATAACCAAATCAGCCGATTCCCCAGCCCGCATTTGCAGCTGTTCAGGTTGAGCCTCTATGCGGGTAACAATCTGAGCGGCACATGGGATGACCGACGCTGCGATCATCCCAAAGACAAGTAGTGAACGCTTCATAATCCGGCACTCCGATTTTACAGGATTCCTACTAACTGACTTGTTAACCAGGACAGCTTCTGTGGGCAAGCAGCTAGACTTCGTCAACGACCCAACGCTTTCCTCGCAGCGCGATATCCTTCCTCTAGGAAATACTCTACGCTATCGAAATCAAATGTCCCATACCCTTCTAACTGAGGCCTAATGTAGATAAGCGGAGGCCCGTCCCACTCAGCAACGAGTTCCTGCCGCCGTCGCCAAGTCATGATAGCAAAAATCCTTTGGTGAACGGCAAGCATCCCCTGTTCAAGAATCGATTCGATATCACCTGTCTCACCAGCCCCCACATCAACCCCAATGATGGTGCTTGCCCCAGCTTCATGCGCTCGCTGAAGCGCCAACGGGTGCGAAGTTCCACCATCAATGAATGCTCTCCCATCAATTTCAAGGGGAGGATAAAACACAGGCAAGGCAGAAGAAGCATAGACCGCATCAGCAAGTGGTACATCCAGTCTTCCTCCTATCCCAAACCACTCTGTAGACCCATCCCCAAGGTCGACAGCATTGATGAGCAAAGGGATGTTCATCGCCTCCCAACCATTCTCTGGGAGTATTCTTGAGAAGTAATCCCTAAGTGTTGTTCCTCGGAATACACTCTTCTGGCGGATCCCATTGATCCACGCAACCCTGCGGTTTAGTTGGACAACATCCTGCTTATCCATAGTCAAAGCGATATCCCACATGTCCTTCCAGTCCATGTCACTCGCGGCAAAAGCCCCGATTAGTGACCCAATGCTGGTTCCTACGATCCCTGCCGGACGGATTCCAGCCTCCGAAAGCGCCCGAAGTACTCCTACTTCTGAAATTCCCTTCAGGCCTCCTCCTCCCAGTACAAGCCAGGGATTATCACCAAGGTCCCTTGGGCTTCCGAAAATGCCCTTATTATGCGGTTTTACTATGTGTTCTGACCGCACTTGACCCCCCTCTTAGCGTTTTCTACGTTTCCGTACCTGAAAAGCAGAATCATTCTTAATAACCGGAGCCCCTGGGCTCCGATTCGTGTCTAGAGAACCTATGACTGATGCTCGTATTCTGAAGATCGAGAGCCTTGAAGCCAAGGTGGCTACAGAGAATCTCGATATCTTGAATGGAGTCAACCTTGAGATCGGCAAAGGTGAAGTCCATGCAATCATGGGCCCTAATGGCTCTGGGAAAAGCACGTTAGCAAAGGTGCTTGCGGGACACCCCGGATATGAAGCCACAGCTGGAAGAGTTTTATTCAAGGGTCAGGACTTACTTGAATTGGATCCAGATGAACGATCGCGATCCGGCATCTTTCTAGCATTCCAGTACCCGGTTGAAATCCCGGGGGTGTCTATCGCCAACTTTCTACGCACAGCACTCCAGGCACACCTCACTGGGGAGGAAGAACTCGATATCTTTGAGTTCTCCGACATGCTCACTGAGCGCATGTCGATGCTAGAAATGGATATCTCTTTTGCGGAACGTCATGTAAACGATGGATTCAGCGGTGGTGAAAAAAAGCGGAATGAAATCCTACAGATGGCGGTCCTAAAGCCAACGCTAGCAGTGATGGATGAAACTGACTCGGGTCTCGATATTGACGCCCTAAAGATTGTGGCAAATGGTGTGAATAAGCTCACTGAGGAGGATCCGGAAATGTCGATCCTACTCATTACTCACTATCAGCGCCTTTTGAACTACATCAAACCTGATTTCGTCCACGTTATGGTAGATGGAAGACTTGTGCGGTCTGGTGGGCCAGAGATCGCTTTAGAGTTAGAGGAAGATGGCTACAAAAACTGGAAGGACTCCGAACTAGTATCATTATCCAACGCGCCGGACGTCCCTAAGACGGCCTAAAGGAGAAGATATCCCCTCATGCCTCAAAACGAGACGATCCAAGACCTCCAGCTTGATGAATACAAGTACGACTTTGTAGCAGATACTGAGCCGGTCTACCGAGCAAGTAAGGGCCTGTCAGAGGAAGTCGTGCGGGAAATTTCAGCCTATAAGGAGGAGCCTGAGTGGATGCTCAACTCCCGCCTGAAGGCACTAAAAGTCTACGAATCGAAACCGATGCCGACCTGGGGAGGCGACCTCTCAGAGCTCGATAGAGTACTGGACGAAATTTATTTCTATGTCCGCCCTCAGGATCGAATGGAACACTCATGGGACGACGTCCCTGAGGAAATCAAAGATACGTTTGAGAAGCTTGGGATTCCCGAGGCCGAGCGAAAGGTTTTGGCTGGTGTCGGTGCACAGTATGAATCAGAGATGGTATACCATTCACTCCGTGAAGAGTGGGAAAAGCAGGGTGTAATATTCGATTCAATCGAAGACGGACTGAAGAACCATCCGGACCTCTTCCGTGAATATTTTGGGACGGTGATCCCCACCCAAGACAACAAGTTTGCTGCCATGAATGCCGCAGTATGGTCAGGCGGCTCATTCGTGTACATCCCACCCGGTGTGCATCTGGAAACACCGCTACAAGCATACTTCCGGGTTAATCAGGAACGAATGGGCCAGTTTGAGCGGACCCTCATCATCTGCGATGAAGGAGCCAGCGCTCACTACATCGAAGGCTGTACGGCACCCGTTTACTCCACTGAGTCATTCCATTCAGGTGTCATAGAGATTGTTGTGAAGAAAAATGCTCGCTTCCGCTACACAACTATTCAGAATTGGTCCAATAACATGTATAACCTCGTGACCCAACGAGCATTGGTACACGAAGGCGCAAACATGGAGTGGCTGGACGGGAATTTGGGCTCAAAGCTGACAATGAAGTACCCGTCCTGCTATTTGGTCGGAGAGGGCGCCCACGGAGAAATTCTCTCAATTGCATACTCAGGTGACGGCCAGCATCAGGATACCGGGGGCAAGGTTGTTCATGTGGCCCCACACACGACTTCTTCAATTATTTCTAAATCGATATCTAAGGGACATGGCCGATCGACATACCGAGGGCTCTGTAAGGTCCATGAAGGGGCACACCACGCGCGCTCGAACGTCGAATGTGACGCGCTATTGATTAATGACACTTCTCGCACTGATACGTACCCATATATCGAAATCGAAGAGAATGATGCCAACGTGGGCCATGAAGCCTCGGTCTCAAAGATCGGCGAGGAACAACTGTTCTACCTTACCAGCCGTGGTATCTCGGAAGAAGAAGCGATGGCCATGATCGTCCGAGGATTTATTGAACCGA
>CAWVZF010000053.1:0-12928 GCA_963934665.1 uncultured bacterium
CTGGAACCCCGCTACCTATCTTTCAGCGAATCTTCGTCAGCACTCCGGGATGGAGCTATTGATGCAGCGGTGATTTCTGTGGGCTACCCTGCAGCTGCCGTGCTTGAGGCAACAACCACAGCAGGTGTCCGACTGCTATCGGTCGATCCTGAAGTTATAAGGTCGATGAGAGAGGAACATCCCTACTATTCAGTTGCTGAGATTCCAGCCGGAGCCTACCCAGGGGTGGACGAAACCCTCACAACAGCAGCAGTACATAATTGGATTGTTGCTATGGATACGCTGGATGATGAGGTGGTTGAGGTCCTGCTGAACATTCTCGCGAATGACAGGGCATCACTAGAACAAGTACACGACATGGCTGCTCAGATTGACCTTGCTCGACTTTCAAGTGCACCGATCACGCTCCATGCTGCCACCGAACGCTGGGTGGCAGATAGATAGATGTTCCTAGCTAGCGGATGCTCTAAGTCTCCCCTTTTGGTGGTTCTGGCTTTGGCCGTCCTCGTTCCACAGGAATCACTGACACAGGATATTCCGGAGCCCCGGTCGTTGGACCGAATAACACCTGCAGAAGCTGAATCTGATAAGAAACCTAATAAGCTTGCCGAGGAATTTTCGAATGAGGCTCTTGATGCTACCCGAAAACTCGGACCGATTGAAATCGATGGCCGTATCGATGAACCAGATTGGGAGATGGCGAAAGTCTTCACAGGATTCACAGCGAAGGAGCCGATAGAAGGCGAGCCAGCGAAGGATGATACAGAGGTGAGAGTTCTTCTCGGTGACGGGGCGATCTGGATTGGAGCTCGGATGTGGGATTCTAAGCCGGAGGAGATCGTATCACGGCTTACTCGGCGTGACTCTGACGGCATCTTTGACAAATTCTCTGTACATCTTGATCCAAATCGTGATCATCTAACGGGTTACATCTTCTCGTTGAGTGTCGCGAACGTTCAGCGAGACCATTACCTATACAATGATGATAAGCTGGATGGTGCATGGGATGCCGTTTGGTCGTCTGCAGTCCAGAGAGATGAGGATGGCTGGTCTGCGGAGATCCGTATCCCCCTTTCTCAGATTCGTTACGAAGCAAGCGATGATCTCCAAACTTGGGGGATCAACTTCTATCGCCGGCGTATCGCTAGTGCAGAAGAATCCTACTACGCCCTGCTCTCAAAACTTGAGAAAGGCATCGCGAGCCGGATGGCGGAGATGGAAGGTGTGCTAGTAGACAGCCCGTCTCGACGCTTTGAGCTTCTTCCCTACGCTGTCAGTAATTACCACAGTGCACCCGCTACCCCGGGTGACCCATTTTTTGATGGCACTGCTACAAATGGGAGAATTGGCCTTGATCTAAGCTATGGCCTGGGGGCCTCGTTTACCCTAGATGCCACAATCAACCCTGATTTCGGTCAAGTAGAAGCCGACCCCGCTGTGATTAATCTCAGCGCATTCGAGACATTTCAAGGTGAACGGCGCCCGTTCTTCGTTGAAGACGCACGAATCTTCGACTTCACACTGTCGGGCAAGAACAATCAGCTCTTTTACAGCCGGCGGGTTGGTCGTGCTCCTCACGGTCGCGCCCCGTACGAAGCGGAGCATAGCCAAGTCCCTGAGAATGCTACGATTCTCGGTGCCGCAAAGCTGTCGGGAAGAACTGCTAAAGGTCTTTCTGTTGGTGTTCTAGGTGCGGTCACTGGAGATGAGTTCGGTCAGGGAGTTTTTGGTGATGGATCAGAAAACGAATTCCTTGTCGAACCCCGGTCGGAGGTAGGGGTGCTGAGTCTTGCAAAAGACTTCGGTGATGGAGCTTCGCAGGTCCGAGGCCTGGTGAGTGGCTTACGTCGAGCGCTCCCCAGCGACGGATCCTATAACTGGCTGGCATCATCGGCTTTTAATGGAGGCTTCCGACTTGACCACCGGTGGCGGGATGGGAAGTACGGAATGTTTGCTTATGTGACGGGTAGTCATGTGCGAGGAGCCGAAGAAGCAATAACAAGGATTCAAAAGGCAAGTAATCACTACTTCCAGCGGCCAGACGCGACTCGGGCATCCCTAGATGAGACGGCCACTACAATTAGTGGACTTGCCTGGCGTTTGAATTTGGAAAAACGGGAGGGTGAGCACTGGACGGGATCGGTCTGGAGTTCTCAGATCACTAACGGCTTCGAGATCAATGAATTGGGTTTTTATCCCACCGGGGAGCGACTCGACGCTGGTGCAAGGATCAATTACAAGGAGATCGTGCCGGGACGATTATTTCGGGGCTACAGCTTTGGTGGCTGGACTTATCACAACTGGAGCCACGAAGCACTCGACGACCTTTGGTCTAGTGGATCATGGCGTGATGCCCGGGTCCGGGGTGCCTTTACTGCAAATGCTAACGGTCAATTCCTGAACTACTGGAATCTCCGAACTAGTGGGACGTATACACCTCGAGCGATGAGCCGGTCTGCCACTCGCGGAGGTCCAATGATGATGCGTCCGGGTTCTACGAAGTGGTCGGTTAACCTAAGCAGTGATCGGCGGAAGGCGGTGAGCTTCGGCTCTCATTTTGAGATGGAGGATGACCGCCAGGGTGTCGGTGGTGGTTGGACAGTCCGAAGTGACGTGAAAGTTCAACCCTCCGAAAGACTTCAAGTTGTAGTAACTCCGAGGTATAACGAAGACAATTCAGGGCACCAGTACGTTTCTGCGACAGAAACCATGCCGTATAGCCCAACGTTCGGAGTTCGTTACCTCTTTGCTGACCTTAGTAGGCGCACGGTATCAATGGAAACCCGGTTAGATTGGACTTTCACTCCCAGGCTATCGCTGCAGCTTTTTGCACAGCCCCTGCTGTCTTCGGGTGACTACGTTCAGTACAAGCAACTGGCCACATCGAAATCCTATGATTTTTTAGAGTTCAATCCGGGAGCAGGCTCTAACACAGCAGGAGGAGTAGCCTGTCCAGGGATCTGCGATTTGGAAGGCAGGCAGTATGTCGACTTCGATGGCGATGGCACGGCAGACTATTCCTTCCGTGATCGGGACTTCAATGTGCGCTCCCTGGTGGGTAACGCTGTACTGCGTTGGGAATACAGGCCGGGTTCGACAATTTTCGTAGTATGGCAACGCAGGCAGTCTGATTACGCGTTCGCGGGGAATTTGGATCTCCAGAGAGACGCTACTGCACTGTTTGAGGCGCCGGCTGACAACAGATTCATCATCAAGATGAACTACTGGCTCGGACTTTGAGGATCCCTGTAACCCCCGCGGTTATCGGTTGGTGCACCACGCATCAAAGAGTTTTGGCTAATGACCAGGAGTATTTCGGGTGAAGATCAATCCTTGGTGGATAGCCGGTTTTGTAATGCTAGTGGCTTTCTTGCCGATGATGTACAAGCTGTTGGTGGGACTCATGGGGGTTGCGTTTCTGGTCAACCGTTTTCTGACCAGGATCATAGGATTGGTGGATACGGGAAGTCGTGTTAAGGCGATGGTTGATGACCTGAACGAAAAGAACGAAAACGAAATCATCATTGAGGATTCTGAGTAAATTCGCTCAGATCAAATCCCTCAATAGTGTCTTTGCCTGCCACGCCTAGTGGCTTCCTGAAAATGCGTCTCTTGGCATGTCCGGGATAATGCGCAGAGCATTCTCGTAGTAGATCTTTCGGAGCACGTCATCGGGTAGTCCCATTCCATAGAGTTTCCAGAAGGCGTGGTAATCCCTGTAGTAGTCGAAGTACTCGTCTTCTGTCTCAAATACCCGCCAATAGTAGGGGTATTCATCGGGTTGGAATGAGTCCTTACCAAATAGGATGCGGTCCTGATACTTGATGAAGAAGTCGCGTGCAAAACGGGGTTGCCTCCCGAGGTCATAAAGCACTGCACCGACTTCTGCATAGACGTTTGGAAAGCGATCGAAAAGTTCGCCGAGCCTACCCAGGTCTTGTGTGTACCAGCTCATGTGGGCCAGCACCCACGTTGTATTTGGATGCCTTTCAAGCATGCGGTCACGTTCTTCCATGAGCTCACCAAATTCTGGAAAACGTGAACGATCATTAAAGCGCCGGTTGGGAAAGAGTGCCATCTCAAGCCAACGTTCATTCTCAAAGTCGAGGGGTTCGAAGAACTCTGCTGGGTCACCCGTATGCACGAATACCGGGATCCCTAAGCGGCCAGCGGTTTGCCACACAACGTCGAGTTCCGGGTCATCCATTTGTAGGCGACTACCGTCAGCCTTACGCGTAAGGAGGCCGAACCCTTTGTTAATTTCACCGATACCAACTGCTCCGGCAGTGACATCTTCTTCCAACTGAGATGCGATCCGGGCGCCAGATCCTGGGCCAATACTTCGGAGGTCAACCGTGGTGAAGAAAACGAATCGGTCTTGCATCCCGGCAGCGCTGACTGCCCGAATTTGTCGTATTAGTGCGTCTCCAGAACTTCCTCGGGCTTGGACCATGACCTGAAGGTTGAGTTCATCCATTGCTGTGACGACACTGTGGATTGTGCTGGGGTTATTGAGCGCAGGAGGATGGCCGTGGAAATCCACGGCCGGGAACTTGGCTTGGGGAACCTCGTGTTCTGGTACCACTAGAGTTGATTGAGGTTTGTACTCCAGGATTGTTGGTGGTGGGATCTGTGGAGTACGGCTCTGTCTGTTGATCTGGGCCTGGCTTTGTCCATTTGGAATGCAAAGTGAAAAAAATAAAAAGAGAAAGGCCAAGCGGATCGTCATAGTTCTATTCGCATGAATTTGGAGAAGGTGTGAACGGATAATGTGGCTGACAGGTTAAGGTGATCTCAGTGGTCTACTGCGATTCCCATTACTTCAAAGCGTGCCTCCCGAAGTAAGGTGCCAGATCCGAGAAAAGCTCGTGCTGGGAATTCAGCTGAGAAGTAAGTCCGGTACACTTCATTAAACGTGTCGTAGAAAGCCACGTCTGAACAATAAACTTGAACTAACACAAGGTCGTCCATGGTCATGCCGGCAGCCTGAAGTTGAGCTTGTATGTTATTCAAGACATTTCTGGCTTCCGCATCTACTGCTGTGGGCACCTCACCATTGGCATCCAGTCCTAGCGTGCCTGAGATATATAGTGTGTTCCCAGCTAGTACCGCACCGCTGAATGGCCCTCCGCTTTCGTTCACAGTGCGAGGGTTGATGTAGGTGACCTCTTCCTGTGCAGCGAGCTTAGTTGAGGAGAGTCCGACAAGCACGGCAAAGAATGTGAAGAAATATAGTTGGGTTCTCATGGCTCTAGATCTGAGGAGAGGAAGGTTTGGCTTCATTGATAAAGGATGCTAGAAGCTGGAGCCCCTAGATGGCAACGCTACTTAGCACGAGACGTAGTGTTTGCTCATCCGAGGACCTTAAGTGAGGGCAGAGCGGTATCAGTGCAACTCTTGCCCAGGCCCGCGATGCTTGCTAGGCATCTCGACCCTGGTTTTTGTCCAGCTAGTTAACATATACCGGGTCTTGGTCTGGGAATAACAAAGCCGGAGAGACCTACTTTCTAAGTGTCTGCTACTGAATATTCCAAGGATAACTGGAGATTATGGAGATGTGCCCTCTAATAAGTCATGAGAACATAGCGTGAGTAGCCGAACCGCTGTTGTACTACTGGGGTTTGGGGAGCCGGAGGGTGTGGATCAAGAGGAAGTCACCGGTTTCTTGGAACGCATTTTTCTAGCAAACGCCGGCTTAGAGGATCAAGGTCCCGGTGGTGCGGAAGCTAGGGCGCGGTTCTTAGCCAATGCACGTGCGCCAGGCTTGACAGAGGTATATCAGGCGATAGGTGGCTCCCCTTTAATGTCTCAACTTCAAGCTAAGCGCGAGGGGCTAGAGAAAGAGTTGGCCCAGCGCCGTCTGGAAATACCTGTCACACTAGGCACTCAGTTCCTGGCTCCATCAATCAGTGATGCTGTGGCATGGTGTCAGGAGAATGAGATTGAGCGGATAGTTGGCCTTACCACATATCCAGTGTGCGGGCGCTCGACGACGGTAGCTTCTCTCGACGAACTTTCTAGAGAGGTAATAGCTCGGCAGAGCTTTGCCGAAGTGGTCGCTGTTGGTGGGTGGCACGCTCATCCAGATTTTGCTGGGATCTGGGAGGTAGCAATCAGAGAGTATGCTCAAAGCGTGGGAGTGGAACTACTCGAACCGGGTTCGATCCTCTACTTCAGTGCGCATGGTACCCCCCTCAAGTATCTGGAAAGGCTGCCATACACACACTATGTAGAGGCTCTGTGCTCTGCTATCGCCAGTTCCCTTGGGAATGTGAGATACGTTCTCGGGTACCAAAACCATGGAAATCGCCCTATCCCCTGGGTAGAGCCCGACAATGAGACACTCATGCCTAGCTTAGATGCTGATCGGGTTGTAGTTGTCCCGATTAGCTTCATACAAGAGCAATCCGAAACACTCTCGGAACTGGATCACGACCTATCTGATCTCGCCAGATCTCAGGGGTTAGATTTTTATCGGGTTCCAGTACCCCATGATTCACCTGCACTGCTGGAGCTTATGGCAGATTTAGTGGAAGCAGCATTGGCTTGCCCCGGGGCTGAGCTCTTACGGGGTTGTAACTGTAACCCAGGAGCCTGGTGCACAAATGGGGGTACGAATGGGTCCTGAATCCAAGGGGGTCTTGAAGTGGACGCTCTGGAGTGCTTTAATCTCGTTCGCTGCTTTTGCCGGTGTAACGGCCACACAGGCTGTGGCTGAAGGGGGAAACCCCATAGAACATTGGGGTGTGATCGTTGCACTAGGCATTATCGGCGGTACGGTCGGCGGACTCGTCGGCCCCATGATTCGCGGCATAAGCTTACGCTTCAGGAAGCGTTGAGCTGATCTGTCGCCCAGTCACGGGAATCTTTACCCTACCGACCATGCCAAAACCGACACTTGCCAGCGAAGCCAGTGCTACGCTTCTAGTACTGGGTGCGAGCCATCATACGTCCAGCGTGGATCGACTCGAATCTTTCGCACGTGGTGCGGAACGATTACGTCGACGATTTGAAGATTCCTGGGAGGGCGGCTCAGAGCCACCGATCAGGGAAATGACAGTATTGGCTACGTGCAACAGAGTCGAAATTTACGCAGTTGTGGACCCAGCCCATGAGGATACAGCAGCCCGTCTGATTGCCGGTGAGGTTTTCGTGCATGCTGAGTCTGTTTGCTCTGACGTGTCTTACCAACTGAGGGATGCAGATGCCATAAGACATCTTGCCCGGGTTGCTGCTGGCCTGGATTCCGTTGTTGTAGGTGAGCATCAAATCAGCGGACAGGTGGCGCGTGCATTTGTGAAACCTTCCAGCTGGAATGGCGAGGCGAGTGTCTTGGGAGACGTTGGGCGGATAGCAGCTCGCGCAAGCGGACGTGTCCGGCAGGAAACGGAACTAGGTCGTCACTCTGCAAGTTTGGGCACGGTTGCTTTGGATCTTGCAACAGACGAGTTGGGTGACCTCGAAGGAGGAAGCATCGTAGTTGTTGGTGCAGGCAAGGTAGGTAGCCTCGTGTGCTCTGCTCTTGGCCGAGCCGGTGCCTCAAGGATTACAGTTGCGAATAGGTCCGCGGACCGTGCTCGCCAGATAGCCTTAGAAATAGGAGCTGAAACAGCCCCGCTCGATCAGCTTCCTACACTTCTAGAGAGTGCAAGTGTGGTGATTACCGCAACTACCTCTGATGAGCCAACCATAAGCGAAGCTACTGTGAGAAAGTCTCTTGCAGACAGAGAAAATACAGTGGGTCCGCTTCTGATCATTGACCTCGCAATCCCAAGGGATGTTGACCCCGCTGTAGCTGAACTTGAGGGGATTATCCTGCTTACGCTCGATGATGTTAAGTCACGCTTGGACCGTCATATGTCTCTCCGGCTGGGGGAAGTAGGTCCAGCAGAAGCTGTGGTTGATAATGTGGTCGATACTCATCTACACAGTCCAGAATCCGTAGAGGTGGAGGCCTTGATAACTCAACTACGACGCACCACTGAGCAGATCAGAAACCATGAGATGGGGCGGTGGATTGGGTCAGTTGACGGGACCGTCAGCGAAGAGGATGTGGACCGCCTGACTCGGTCTATTGTGAATAAGTTGTTTCATACACCAATGTTGCGGTTGCGCGGAGCCGAGGAACTTAATGGCCGCCACACAGATCTCTTGAGCGCGGTTAGCGAATTGTTTGATCTGAGTCATCCGGGCGAGCCCACTTCGCCAGAGTAAGAAACTTTTGCTGTCCAATAGGGTGCGCGTCGGAACGCGTGGATCGATTCTGGCGATGTGGCAGGCCCGCTGGGTCTCAGAACAGCTAACGAGAGCTGCCCCTGAGTGCTCGGTTGAGCTTGTAGAAATCAGGACTCGAGGTGATAAACATCAAGACCTAGGGAGTCTTCCGGGCATGGGACACTTTACCTCGGAACTTGAAGCCGCGTTGGCTGAGGGGCGTATTGATGTCGCGGTCCATTCCCTGAAGGATTTGCCGGTAGAGGATAGCGTAGGGGTAACGGTTACAGCTGTCCCTCTTAGGCATGACTCGAGTGATTCGTTAGTGAGTTCTTCCGGGGCGTCCTTGATGTCTTTGGGCCGTGGAGCTCGGATAGGAACTGGAAGTCCACGCCGTGCCGCGTTGTTGATATCCCACCGGCCAGACCTTGATGTAGTGGAAATCAGGGGCAACGTCGATACCCGGATTCGTAAGGTAGACGAGGGGTTGTATGACGCGGTTGTGCTTGCTACAGCTGGTCTGTTGCGGCTTGGATTGGAAGATCGGATTAGTGAGAGATTAGGCGTTCGGGAATTTCCACCGGCGCCGGGCCAGGGTGCACTTGCAGTGCAGATGCGGGATGAGGACTCGGAGCTGCACCGAGTGATCAAAGGTTTGGACAATCCAGACGCTAGGGCGACGTCAGGAGCAGAGAGAGCATTTCTCAGAGGCTTAGGAGGTGGATGTGCTTTGCCAGTGGGGGCCCATGCCTGGCGGGAGTCCGATCAACTGAAGCTTCTTGGGTTTGTCGGATCCAAGAACGGCGGCCCTTCTTTGAGGGCAGAAGTAACGGGCGCTGATCCCCAGGCACTAGGGGAAGAGCTTGCAGCACATATGATTAGCGCCGGAGCCAGAGATCTACTGTGATGCGTGATGTGGTACAGGGCCCTTTGATGGGCAAGAGAATCGTAGTAACCCGCCAGGTCGAGCGAGCTGGGTTGCTATCCACTAGACTCGAGATCCAGGGGGCAGAGACGATTCTTTGCCCTACGATTCAAGTCGTTCCCCCTGCTTCTTACACAGAGATGGACCAGGTGATTTCCCGGATTCAGGGTTACCGGTGGGTTGTATTTCCTAGCGCAAACAGTGTGCGAAGCGTCTTTCAGAGAATGTCAGAGATTGGCGTGCCTAGAAGTCGGTTGGCGGAAGTTTCGTTGGCGGCAGTGGGACCTGCGACAAGGCAGGCGCTAGAAACTGGGGGTACGACGGTCGCCTATGTTCCGGATGAATATCTAGCCGAATGCTTAGGTGAGACCCTAAATCCAGTCGCTGACGAGCGGATCTTGGTCATGAAGGCTGATATTGGAGAGCCAACGTTAGGAGAGATTCTGGCCAGACGTGGTGCCCAGGTCGATGAGGTTATCGCATATCGGACTGTAACTCAGCCGCCACCAGAGAATACGATGGTAGAGTTGAAGCGAGGAGTGGATATGCTGACGTTTACGAGCCCTTCAACTGTTAGGGGGTTTCTTAAATTAGGTCCGGACTGGCGGGATATGACGGTTGGTGTGATGATCGCGACGATTGGCCCACTGACATCTTCCGCGGTTAGGGAGATGGGGCTAGAAGTGCATGTTGAAGCAGAGGAACACACGATGGAGGGGCTCGTGAGCGCAATCGTTACTGAGTTCACAAGTAAGGCTGGTAGGTGATGGATACATCATTTGAACAAGACAGGTTAGTTGGGTCAGCAAGGCAAACGGATGGCTTTCACCTGGCCCATCGCTTGCGTCGTCTGCGTCGCAGTCCTGGGCTTCGAGCACTGGTTCAAGAGGCTCGAGTAACGACCGATGACCTCATACTTCCACTATTCGTTGTGGACGGCAGCAGGAAGAGTGAGCCAGTGGAGTCGATGCCCGGGGTCTTCAGGGAGTCAGTGGATCGAATAATCGAACGGGCGCGTTCTGCAAGTGAGATGGGTATCCGTGCGGTGATTCTATTCGGCATTCCGGACCTGAAGGACGCTGTTGGAAGTGGGAGCCATGATTCTGAAGGAGTCATCCAGCGTGCCGTGATGGCCCTCAAGGAGGAAATACCAGACCTCGTTGTAGTAACGGATACATGCATGTGTGAGTACACCGATCACGGGCATTGCGGACTCTTAGATGATCGGATGGACGTCGATAATGATGCGACACTTGTAGCTCTAGCAGAGATCGCGGTCTCACAGGCAGAAAGCGGAGCAGATTTAGTAGCCCCATCAGGTATGATTGACGGTCAGGTAGGGGTCATCCGAGGCGCGCTAGATAACGCTGGACACGAACAAGTCGGAATCTTGTCCTACTCAGCTAAATACGCTTCGGCATTCTACGGTCCTTTCCGAGATGCTGCCCAAGGAGCGCCATCGTTTGGGGACAGACGTGGCCAGCAGATGGACCCTTCGAATGGTTCCGAAGCTATTAGGGAAGCTGCCCAGGACCTGGTTGAGGGGGCCGATCTTATTATGGTCAAACCTGCGCTCGCGTACCTGGATGTTGTTCGGAGGCTGCGAAAGAAATTCGAGGGAGTTCCGCTTGTTGCCTACAACGTCAGTGGTGAATACGCGATGGTTAAGGCAGCAGCTGAAATGGGATGGATAGCTGAGCGTTCAGTAGTGCTCGAGTCTCTGACTTCAATGAAGCGGGCTGGAGCAGATATCATAATCACATACCACGCGATGGACGTCGCACAATGGATTCACGAAGCACTCTAAGCCACTTCAGCGTCTTCACCTTCAACTCGTCTTTTTGGGCTCTGCCTGAAGAGGGTCGTGTGGAGATTGCTCAATCTTGGCGCACAGCACTTCCGGACATAGCTGATTCAGTCCACCTGTACAGGACTGGCGGGACCCGGACCAACGGAGACGTACTTGTATGGAGCTCGATTCCCACTGAGGACGACCAAGCTCCAGCTACCTTCTTCGAGAAGTTTCTTGAGGTGCAGAGACCGTATCGTAGCTATATGAACGTTGTGGATGTTCTTTGGGGCTTCACGCGCCCATCACAATATGCTCGGGGTAGTGCCGACAGAGAGATTGATCCGATGGTTGAGCGTTCTCTTCCATACCTGATCGTATATCCATTCGTTAAGACCCATGAATGGTATCAACACTCTGTCGAGGAACGACGGAGGATGATGACGGGACATATTCGTATCGGGAAACAACATGAGGGCATCGATCAGCTTCTACTTTATTCGACCGGGCTCCAGGATCAGGAGTTTGTTGTGGCATACGAGTCAACTGATTTGAGTGCTTTCTCTGCGCTGGTCGTGGACCTTAGGATGACCGAGGCACGTTTGTATACAGAGCGCGATACACCTGTATACGTAGGAGTACACGTGTCTCCAGGTGATAAGGGGACGGATTGGTTTTGACTCCTCGCTTGGTACGTGCGTGCCGGGGCGAGGAAGTTGACCGAACACCGGCTTGGCTGATGCGTCAGGCCGGTCGATATCTGCCCGAGTATCGAAAAGTGCGTGAAGCCCATTCTCTTTTAGATATCTGTGCAGATGCTGAACTCACATCTAAGGTCACGCTTCAGCCGTTGGAGCGCTTTGACCTAGATGCTGCGATCATATTCGCAGATATATTGCTTCCCTTAGTACCGATGGGCATTGAACTGGACTTTGTACCTGGCAAAGGACCGGTGATCCTAAATCCAATTCAGTCTCCGTCGGACGTAGAAGCCCTCCAGCCTTTTGATCCAAGGGACCACCTGAGCCCAACACTTGAGGCGATCAGTGCAGTGCGAACGGAAGTAAATCAAGATTCCGCTGTCATAGGTTTTGCAGGTGCACCATTTACTCTTGCGAGCTACCTAATAGAGGGTGGACCGACCAAGAATTTTGGTCGAGTAAAGTCCTTTATGTCCAATGAGCCAGAAGCATTTCTTGCGCTCATGATAAAGTTGAGAGAAGTGTCTGGTAGGTGGTTAACAGCACAGGCGGAGGCGGGGGCAGATGCTCTACAGCTTTTCGACACTTGGGCGGGTTGGCTTAATCCTACCACGTATGAGAAGCAGGTTATGGAGCACTCTAGATTTGTCTTTGATAATCTGAAGGGGACGGATTGCCCCACCATTCATTTTGCGGTTGGTGCTCCCCATCTCATCGAGCTGCTGTCACAAGCGGGAAGTGATGTCCTCGGTGTGGATTGGCGGCTTTCAATCGATGAGGCTTGGAGCCGCTTTAGCGTGGACTGTGCCATTCAGGGTAACCTTGATCCCACAGCACTTCTGGGCTCAGAGCAACATATTCGTAAAGAAGTCACAGATGTGATGCAGAGAGTGAATCGTCGTCCGGGCCATATCTTCAATCTGGGGCATGGGATGCTTCCTCAAACGCCACCACACTCTGTGACCATAGCGATAGACGCGGTGCGTTCCTACGAGGCTACCGCTGCGTGACGCAACCCCCCCGTGTGGTTGTGGTGGGTGGCGGATTGGCAGGACTCACAGCTGCATTTCGGCTGAGCCAAGCTTCGAGTGAGAACAAGAAAACAACTGTTTCACAGGTCGTTTTAGTAGAGGCGTCGGATCGCATTGGTGGCAAACTCTGCACTGAACGCACCTCCGGTTTTGTTGTAGAAGGAGGTGCAGACTCTTGGGTTCCACGGACCGGAGAGGTGGAGTCTCTAGCAGAGGAACTTGGACTAGCTCATCAGATTACTCCTGCAGTTGAGTGCTCAGTTCGGGC
>CAWVZF010000054.1:0-12925 GCA_963934665.1 uncultured bacterium
GCCATCATGGATCTCACATCGTGATCATCGGAGCGGGAGGCGTTGGCCTTTCAGCATTAATGATCGTGAAAGCAACGACAGATTATGAAGTCATCGTAGCAGACATCCGGAAAGAAGCTCGGGACGCTGCAGAACAAGCGGGAGC
This sequence comes from uncultured bacterium, assembly GCA_963934665.1. Lineage (GTDB taxonomy): Bacteria > Gemmatimonadota > Gemmatimonadetes > Longimicrobiales > Gaopeijiaceae > UBA1142. The sequence goes on from CAWVZF010000054.1 coordinate 146, forward strand.
AAACCACACGCTCGACGCGAACGATAAGAATGCTCACAGGCTCATCAAGAAAATGAGTGGAGGAGGAGCTTGTGCAGTCGTTGACTGCGTTGGATCCGAGGCATCCGCAAATCTCGGCATGAGAAGTCTCGCAAAGAGTGGGATCCTCATCATTGTGGGTCTCTTCGGTGGGGCCCTCCAAGTGTCACTCCCACTCCTGCCACTTAAGGACGTAACGATACGCGGGTCTGATTTGGGCAGCCTCAGTGAGATGGGTGAGTTGATGGAACTGGCCAGAGCTGGCCGTATAGATCCCATTCCGATTAAGACTCGTGCGCTCGAACAGGCACAGAAAACTCTTTACGATCTCGGTGAAGGAAACTTAGTCGGTCGCGTTGTACTGGAGCCGTAACCACTTATTGATCCCGCCGAGAACCTTATTGGAATCTTTATGGTACAAATTACAGCCCTTGGAGAGATAGTATTCCGCGAGCAATTCAAGAGACTTGGATATCAAGCCTTCGTAGGATAGAGAGTCGTGCAAAAATGAGACATACCAAGTAGATACTCGGGAAAATCAATTCCCTAGAGCAAAAACGTCCTAATCTCCTTGATACCCTGCGGGTATTTACGGAGATTGGGACAGCAGTTGAACGAAGCTGACGAACCGGACCTTACCTCCTATAGAAAGCAACCTGCTAAGAAAATCATGACCAAGCCGAAAAACGGAGTCTCCGAGGTTGAAGCTGGCGTAAGATCTGAGCCGGAAACAAATAGGATTTCAGTCGACCCAGATAGTCTGCCAACTATCCCGGCTGCGATGGAGTACGACTACACGAACTTCTATTTCGGTGCCGGGACTGATGCGTTCGCTCTGCTAGAGCCATTCGATGACTGGTGGGGGCAGGTTCATCCCGCAGGTTACTACCTCTACGAGCTGCCACTCCGCTCAGCCCCATCAACCCGAGTCGACGTTGAGGACACAAAAACAGGTGAGATACGACGGGGACTCGTCAATTTTGCCTCGTACAACTATCTGGGACTTTCATATAGGCCCGAGGTCAAGGAAGCAATCAAGGAGGCTGCTGACATCTACGGAGGCGGGTCCTCAGGATCACCGATTTTGAGTGGCACGACACACCTACATGAGCAGTTCTCCGCAGAAGTAGCGGCGTTTAAGGGAAAAGAAGCTGCGCTTATCTTCCCTACGGGCTACAGCGCCAACGTTGGGACGATCGCAGGACTGATGCGTTCGGGTGACTTGATCGTAGCCGATCAATACGCCCACGCTAGCATTGTCGACGGCATGATTCTGTCGAAAGCCAAATCTCGGTTCTTTAGACACAATCGGGCAGACGACCTCGATCGTAAATTGAAAGGCTTCGATGGAAAGAAGCTGGTCATCGTTGAGGGCGTGTACTCCATGGACGGTGACGTTACAGCGTTAGCTGATATCGTCGAAGTATGCCGTGCCCGTGGGGCTCGGATCATGATCGACGAAGCACATTCAGCCTTCGTGTATGGTGCTACCGGAAAGGGGGTAGTCGAAGACATAGGGTTAGATGATGAGGTGGACATCCATCTCGGCACCTTTTCTAAGAGTCTTGGCGGACAGGGCGGCTACACCGCGGGCTCTCTCAAACTCATTAACTATCTCCGCGGTTTCTCACGATCACGTTTCTTCTCTTGCGCTCTCTCTCCAGTCGTGGTGGCTGGACTAAGAAAAGCTCTAGAGATCGCGAGCAACGAACCGGAACTCCGAACGAAACTCTGGGAAAACGTTGCTTATATGCAGAAATTGCTGGGTGATGCTGAAGTCCCAATCGGTGACTCCACCTCACAGGTAATTCCCATTATGGTCCGCGACGATGCGCGCGTACTGGCAATGGGCGAGGAGCTATTCCGGGAGGGAGTGTACATCAACCCAGTCATCTATCCCGCAGTCGGCAAACATAAATCACGGTTCCGAATGTCGATCTCAGCAGCACACACGACGGAGGAACTTGAAGAGGGCGCAGCCGCGATCGTGCGCGTCATGCAGAGGTTCGGCATATGTCCTTAGGGAGCTATCACTTCCATACAGGGGTCAGCGCCTTCTTTGAGATGGCGACAGCAGACGCCCGCGCGCTCTTGCCTCAACACCTTGAGCCTATCGAGGTGCGCCATCAACGGAGTGTGCTTTCTGTCACAGCCTTCCTCTTCGATGATAGTGTCGTGGGCCCTTACACTGAGGTCATGTTCTCGGTAATCGTTCCACCGACTGTGGCTCAATTGGGTCCGCACGCAAAAGCAGGATTCTTTCCCTTCCTTGCTGCCACAAGTTCAGAGGAGGCCCGACGCATCAAGGCTGAGCGCTTTCATTTCCCGTATCATGAAGAAGACATCAAGGCGCAGTTCATCGAGAGAGAAGGCCGCATGCGTGTGCGGGTCTTCGGAGGAGAAGATCCAGTTGTTGATATGAGTGTAACCCGAGGCACTTGGGAAACCACCACGCTTTTACTTCAGGGTTACATGATGAACGGATCCGAGCGCCTTCGAACAACACTTCAAATCAGTGGTGAATACACAGTTCATGAAAATGAACAGGGTGAGATGACACTCTTTCCGCACCCAATGATCGCTAAGCACTTTCCGGGTGAAGTCTCCGCATATCCGTTTCGCGAAACCTGGCTCAAGAATGGAACTGAAGTCTTCCATAAATTAGAAGCCTTCTAATTGAGACTCAGCCGTCAGGATACGACTGAGCAAGGTGGTCATCTTAAGGTTCGTCTAAGCGCTATTCTGCTGCTCATGGTCCTCGCCTTTTCAGGACCTGAGTTAGTCGCACAGGAAGACGAGAGATTAGTCGGCAGTTGGCGTGGAGGACTTGAAGTCGGAGGCGGAGCTTCCCTGGCCATAGTTTTCAATATCAGCCAGGACGCTGACGGCGCATTCACCGGTACAATGGACAGCCCGGACCAGGGTGCAGTTGGTATCCCGCTAACCAGTGTAACGATCGAAGGCAGTAGCGTAACTGTTAGCATCCAAGTGATCCAAGGCACATATACAGGGACTCTGTCAGACGAAGGAGACCAGCTTTCTGGTACTTGGAGTCAGGGCCCAGCCTCGCTAGCACTCACACTCGTAAAGGGTGATCCTCCTCCTCCTCCGGAGCGACCTCAGGAGCCTAATCCTCCTTATCCCTACAGCTCCGAGGAAGTGACGTTCAGGAATACTGAAGCAGGGATCGATTTAGCTGGAACCCTTACTATTCCAGATGGTCTTGGGCCGTTTCCCGGTGTTGTGCTGGTCAGCGGATCAGGGCCCCAAGATCGGAATGAATCCTTGATGGGCCACAAGCCGTTCTTGGTCTTAGCAGACCACTTAAGCCGCCGAGGAATTGCCGTTCTACGTTTTGATGACCGTGGAGTGGGCTCATCCGGCGGGGAGTTCCAGGCAGCCACCTCGGAGGATTTCACAGACGATGCGCTAGCAGGATTTTCATACCTTGAAGGCCAGAACCGTGTCGCGGAGAATCAAGTCGGTATAGTCGGTCATTCAGAGGGAGGCCTCATCGGACCTCTAGCTGCGATTCGGTCTGAAAAAGTCGCTTACATCGTCATGCTGGCCGGACCCGGGGTACCCGGTATCGATATTCTTGTTGCTCAAGGACAACTAATTAACCGAGCTGGTGGTGCGCCTGAAGTAGTCATAGAAATGAACACTCGTGTTCAACGAGCGCTCGCGGACATAGCAAAGGAAGAGCCCGATCTAGAAAAAGCTGGCCCACTAATGCGCTCAGCAATGCGCGAAGAGATCGCGCTTCTCCCACCAGCTATTAAGGAATTAATCCCAGAGTCCCAGATTGGTGATGCAGCAATTAACACAACGGTTAATCAGTTCAACTCTCCGTGGTTCCGGTTCTTCTTACATCATGATCCACGACCCGTCCTCGAACAGGTTTCTGTTCCCGTGCTCGCGATCTTCGGTGAGAAAGACCTTCAAGTACCACACGAACTGAATGTTCCGGAAATCGAAGCAGCCTTCGAGCGTGGGAATAACGAAGCCACGACAGTTCGAGTTCTACCAGGTCTGAACCACCTATTTCAGCAAGCTGAATCAGGTGCCCCATCGGAGTATCAGCAAATCGAGGAAACCTTTAATCAGAACGCCTTAGAACTCGTTAGCTCCTGGATTCTCAAACAGTTCACAACTCCGAAGCTAGACACGCTGAATTAGGCTCCCAACAAACCGGTCAGTTATCTGATTTTCTGCTAAATCGGTTTCTAAATCTCTAGCTCACCCCCGCTATCGCCATTAGCGTACGTGATGCCCGCACGCCCACAGGATTTGATCTTTACGCTTTACGGTGAATACCTGCTACACCGGAAGGAACCGATATGGGTCGGGAGCCTTATCGCACTCTTGCAACCTTTCGACCTATCGGAAGGAGCGGTGCGTACTGTTCTTTCGCGGATGGCTCGAAAAGGGTGGCTCAAAGCACATCGCACAGGAAAGCACTCCTTTTACGATCTCGCCCTAAAGGGCCGGCAACTTCTGGAGGATGGTGAGGATCGCATCTTTCATCCCTCATGGGACAACCCATGGGATGGCTCCTGGTTCCTGATCGCCTATTCGATTCCGGAGGATGTTCGACACTTAAGAGACCGACTCCGGGATCGTCTTGCATGGCTTGGCTTTGGTTCACTGGGAAACGGGCTGTGGATCTCTCCTCACGATGTAGAAGAACAGGTCCAAAGGGTTGCGAAACAACTGAAGATCGAGAGCCACCTTGAATGCTTTCAAGCTCGCCGTGTTAACAAGCAAGATGCCCAGGAACTCGTAGCAAAGTGTTGGGATCTTGCAACGGTAAATCAGCAATACTTAGCCTTTTCCGATCGCTGGCAATCGGAACTCAAGAGGTGTAGCGCTGGTGTCCCGACAGGTGATGTGACACACGAGGAATGTTTCACGGTGCGCTTTGACTTGATTCATGAGTATCGCGCATTTCCGCTTATAGACCCTTATCTACCCAGATCTCTCTTACCGGAAAAGTGGCATGGAGAGGACGCAAGTGAGTTATTCCATATGTTACACGAAATTCTCAAAGGGCCTGCTGATTCTTATGTCGACCAGATCTTGAATACGGAACGATCATGACCCTGACTGGACATACCTCTTTGAAGGCAACGACCTCAGTACTCATCCTGTGTATCGCTTGTTCAGCACCTGATAGTGGACGAAAAGACCGCGCCGCAGAGGGATACCTGAAGATCATAGCCGCTGAAATCAATCGTCCAACTAATGGGTCTGACCTCGAGTTCTTAATTAGGGCTACCAGCTATAGAGATGTCTTTTTGCGACAATCAGCTGTGCGGGCCCTGGGGCGCCTAGAAAACCCGGCACTAATCAATGATCTCGAGCATCATCTAGAGGATTCGCAAGCCGAAGTCCGGGTGGAAACCGTAAATGCTCTGGCACAAGCCGTACACCGTAGCGACGGAGCACTAGTCCTAGAAATATTCTTGGCCAGAATAGGATCAGAACATGACGAGAGAGTGTTGGGTGCGTTCGCTCGCGCGGTCGGTCGACTACGCCTGGGTGATGAAGATCAAGGCTCGGCCCTGGAACTATTGCTTAGTCTTGGAAATCTCGATCCCGCGCAAATTCCACCAAAGCTAGCTGAAGGGCTAGCTCTTGGACTTGAAGCATTAGCGAGAAGATCTGGAGGCGAACTACTCGGTGACCGAGCAAAGGGTCAGTTGGTTAGTATGCTTCGCTACCGATCTGCGGACGAACAGACCGCAGCGCGAGTAAGAGCACTAGCACTACTCACGCTACGGCACGCTGGAGCCATAACCGAACGCTATGTTGACGAAAGTCTTAGGGACTCGGATCCAGATGCGAGGAGAGTTGCGGCTGCATCCCTAGACCTTATGCCACCTGCAGTACGCACCGAATTCACGCGACGGGCCATCGGAGATGAATCATTGCGCGTGAGTGTTGAAGCAATCGGACAACTAGCAAATCAGCCCAACCAGATCCTCAAATGCCAGTGGTTGAATACTGCTGTAGAGGAAACAGACATCCGACCCATCAGGGCACTGGCGCTTGAGGCACTAGGAGAACCGTGTCCGGATGTTTTAGCCCAACGGCAAATCCTACTGGATGCCGTGTCGGAAATTGGCGTAACAAATTCTACGGAGTGGCTGGCCCCTGCCCGGGCGCTTGTCTCGCTCGCAAGCATCGCACCAGAACTCGCCGAAGTTACTCTCCCACAATTCTTGGAACATGAGAACGCATTCGTCCGAAACTATGCAGCGACTGCTGCCGGACTCATCAGACAAACCGGCATTCTGAGGACACTTGCCCAAGATCCAGCTCCGAACGTACGCACAACCGCAATTCAGTTGCTTGCCGCCCAAGACTCAGAGCCGATTGATGAACTGTTGATCAATCAACTCACAGCAGATGATCCACAACTATTAATGACGGCCGCGCGCCTCCTCGAAAATTCCCTACTAGGGCCTCAGGCGGCCTTGGCTACACTCTTGGCGTTTGAGCGGGTCTCAGCCAGTCAACGCGAAACGTCGCGCGACGCTCGCCGAGCCTTACTGGAGCGCGTTAATGAGTTCGGGGATGCTACAATGACAAACCGACTCGAACCCTTCCTTCGAGACTTTGACCCTCAAGTCGCCACAGACGTAGCAAACATACTCGAACATTGGTCTGGTCAATCGAGACAGCCCAGCCCAGAGCTCCTTCCAAGAGGCGACCTACCGAACCCGGATGAACTAGATGAACTCAGGCACTCTGAGGTGATCCTCCATATGGAAAGGGGCGGTGAGATTGTGATCCGTGCCCTCCCCGATGTTGCACTTACTAACGCCCAACGCTTCGTACGGCTCGCAAATGAAGGCTACTTCGATGGGCTTACATTTCACAGGTGGGAGCCGGGCTTTGTAATCCAAGGTGGTAGCCCGGGGGCAAATGAGTACACCGGTGATGGCCCCTACACGAGGGACGAAGTTGATCTGCTACCCCACTGGCGTGGCACGGTAGGACTGTCTACGCGTGGCCATGACACTGGGGATGCACAGATCTTTATCAATCTTGCCGACAATGTTCGACTCAACCACGACTACACGATCTTCGGTGTTGTCGTCGATGGGATGGAAGACGTAGTCGACTTAGTCGTTGAAGGTGACGTCATCATACGGGCGGAGGTACGCGTCGGTACTTAAAAGATCGAACCAGCCCACCTATCAAAAAGACCAGTTGCCCCAAGGCATAAATTACCTCTATTCTGGCCTTTGTCGGGCCAAATATTAGAACGTAGCGATATTCCATTATCAGCTGCGCTCTGAAAACCCATCGCAATAAGGAAATCCATGCAGCTTTACACGAAAATCTTGATCGGCCTCATAGGAGGTGCGGTTGTCGGTGCAGTCGCGAACATCGGTGGTATAACATGGTTACAGAACCTCCTAGGTAACGTGGAGATACTCGGAACCGCCTTCATCAATCTCATCACGATGATCGTGATTCCCCTCGTTGTCGCTAGCCTGCTCGTAGGAACAGCCTCGCTTGGTGATCTTAGAAAACTCGGACGAATTGGTGGGAAAACGCTGGCGTATTACATGGTCACCACAGCGGTAGCGGTAACAATCGGGCTCGGGCTAGCCAACGTCATACAACCTGGTGCGGGTGTTTCCGAGGAGACACGGATCGAGCTGACAGAGCGCTATGGTGGAGACGCAGCAAGTCGAATGGATATCGCGGAGAACGCTCCAGGTTGGAAGGACACCCTACTCCGCGTAATTCCGAGAAACCCGGTTCGCGCAGCCGCAGACATGGACCTCCTCCCCCTCATCTTCTTCACAATCTGCTTTGGGGCGGCTCTAACGGTGATCGTACCTGAGCGAAAGGATTCTGTGCTCACTTTTTTCCATGGGGTTAATGACACCTCTATGGTCCTAATTAATTGGATCATGGAGCTTGCCCCATACGCGGTCTTCGTCCTGATAGGGTCAGTCGTGGCAAACTTTGGCTTTGATCTCCTGCAAAGTCTGCTGACTTACACAATTGTTGTCGCCGCAGGACTTGGCCTACACGCACTGGGGACGTACGGGCTGATTGTCCGGTTTCTCGCTGGTTTGAACCCATTGAAGTTCTATCCAAAGATCGCCGCGGCACCCTTGCTCGCTTTCTCGACTTCATCATCAAATGCCACACTTCCGCTGACAATCGAAACAGCAGAGAAAAAAGTCGGTGTCTCCAAGGAAGTGGCTAGTTTCGTCCTGCCGCTCGGCGCAACGATCAACATGGACGGAACTGCTCTCTACCAAGCTGTAGCCGTGTTGTTCATCGCTCAGATATATGGAATTGATTTGGGACTAGCAGAACAGATGATCATTGTGCTAACTGCCACTCTCGCTTCCGTAGGAGCAGCCGGTGTACCGTCTGCAGGTATTATCACACTCATCATCGTGCTGAATTCAGTAGGAATGGGGGAGCACGTACAGGCTGGTATCGCACTCATTCTTGGAGTCGACCGGATTCTCGACATGATCCGGACTTCAGTGAACGTGACAGGAGATCTGACATGCTCTGCAGTCATCGCACGCAGCGAAGGAGAATCTCTCACGCTTTCTACTGCTACAGCATTGAGTGACTGAGTCACGTTAGCTGTATATACGGCACGGTTAGTAGAAAAGGCCCCGACGGACTGCTTCCGTCGGGGCCTTTTGATTAGAATTTCGCCGCTAGGTTAACCAGTCCTCACAGCCCGAGATCACTTCAAGCACAATGGGCCCAGAATGAAAATCGGATTAGTCGGCTTTGCCGGGTCAGGAAAGACGACCGTGTTCAATACAATGACCGGCTTAGACGTTCCGGTCGGATACGGTGGTGACGTTCGTCTAGGTACCGTTCGTGTGCCAGACAAACGAATCGACGCTCTTACGAAGATATTCTTACCAAAAAAGAGAACCTATGCAGAAATATCATTCTGCGATGTTCCTGGTGAACACGGATCACATAAAAAAGGATTATCCCCTCGCGGGCTCCAACAAATCCGCGATCAAGAAGCTCTCTGCCTAGTACTGCAGGACTTCAACAATCCGGCACTGGAAGGAGCACCAGACCCGCTCTTGGACTTGGAATCCTTCCACACAGAATGCATCTTCGCAGATCTTGAAATTATTGAAAAGCGTCTCGACAGAGCTCGTAAGGAACAAGCAGACGCGCATGAGATCGCCACATTCGAACTCGCCCAAGCCAATCTTGAAGCGGAACGCCCACTCCGCCTTATCCCTGATGCAGATCTAGACCGGTCGCTCATTAAGGGATACGGAATCCTCTCCGATCGCCCCTTACTCGTCGTGGTGAACCGTGATGAAGAGCACGCGTCTGATCCTCTTACCGGGACATTGGATGCTCGAATCAGGGAATTCGGTGCGGCAGGCCTAACCCTGTGTGCCAGCATAGAGGCTGATATCGCCGGCATGGAGCCAGGAGACCAAGAAGAGTTTCTTGCTGATCTAGGCCTAAAGGAATCAGCATTATCAAGATTTATTAGATCGGCCTACGAACTACTTGATCTTATTTCCTTCTTCACGGTAGGGGAGGATGAGGTTCGGGCATGGACGATCCGCCGTGGTACGAATGCACACCGAGCAGCCGGAAAGATTCATTCTGACTTGGAACGTGGATTCATTCGAGCAGAAGTGACACCCTGCGAAGTGTTTATGGATTATGGTTCCGAGGCAGCGGTAAAAGACGCCGGGAAACTCCAGGTGGAAGGCAAGAACTACCTTGTCTCTGATGGCGACATCATGCACGTAAGGTTCAACGTGTAGCGAATCTCTGCTGTATTAGGATTGAAAATCATGTTAAAAACATCTGAGCCCTTTCAATCCAACGCGGTCGTAATAAGATTGCATCAGCCTACGCTCACTCAGGAGGAAATATGGATCGCAGAGGTTTCGTAACTACTGGGCTGGCCGCGAGTATTGCGGGCGTCAGCGGGGGTGGCGGCACCCTTGCAGCAATGCTCGACCGCACGCCGGGCTGGCGGACTGGTAAGACGCTTGCCGATGGAACGGTCAGGCTCAGCTCAAATGAGAACCCTCTGGGGCTGTCACCGGACGCGCGTGAAGCAGTTATTGAATCTCTGGTCGATGCCAACCGATATCCTAATGGTTATCGAGGGCCACTCATGGAAGAGTTGGCCAGTTACCTCGACGTTAACGTTGATAACTTGACGCTCGGCTTTGGCTCAACTGAGATCCTTCAGATTGCAGTGCAGGCGTTCCAAGGACCAAACACACCGTTGATCATAGCGCAGCCGACGTTTGAGGATATCTCAGACTATCAAGACACTATGCCGTTCGAGGTTGAAACGATTCCACTAACCAAGGATTTGCAGCATGATATCGGTCGCATGCGCGAATCTTCGATGCGTCGTCCATCGGTCGTGTACTTTTGTAATCCGAACAACCCGACGGGAACAATCACATCGTCGCGTGATATTGACGCATGGATTGCTGAAGCCCCTGAGACGACAACCTTTTTGATGGATGAGGCTTATCTCGAGTATGCTTCAGATGACTCTTTCTGGCCGGCAATGAAGTGGATAGAAGAGAAACCGAACGTCATCGTGATCCGGACATTCTCTAAGATCTTTGCGATGGCCGGACTTCGTTTGGGTTATGCAGTGTCCCATCCGACAACCGCCAGGCGACTGAATGAGCACACGGTCCAAAACAGCCCGAGCGTTGTCGCAGGGGCAGCGGGTATAGCATCGCTCAAGGATAAAGACTTGGTCGAGCGTGCAGTCACAATGAATGCGGAGTCCAAAGAAATCGTACATCAAACTTTAGATGGCTTAGGACTCGACTACCTTCCGACAAATACCAACTTCATCATGCACCGAATTAATGGTGACCTCCGGGAATACAGAAACCGGATGGCCGATGAAGGGTTGTTGGTGGGTCGTGATTTCCCGCCAATGCTCGACTACAACCGGCTTTCATTTGGCCTTCCAAATGAAATGGACCGCTGGGCTGAAGCCATCAAGGGCTTCCGTCAGAAAGGCTGGATCTAAGCTTCTTATCTAGGGGCATCAATAAAACGGTCGCTGCCGCTTGCTTCGGTGAGCAGCAGCGACCGTTTCTCTTATTCGGATATCACGCCGGGTGTGAGATCCTTTGCCAAAGCTCTTCACGATCAAGAGACAGCTCTTCCATCGCCTGAAAGGCGATCAGGTCCAGCCGATCTGTGATCGATCTATCTATGAGCCTGTCCAAGAAGCGCACAGGATAGTCTAGGTCCCAATCCAGGAAGGGCTCTGACCCGTCTTCTAGGTTCTGTAAGATTCGGATAACGAGGTAAGAATCATCCAAAAGACCCGGGAGTCCCTGAGTCATCTCTGGAATCAGATCGAAGGGCTGTAGATAATAGCGTTCAGCACAATCGAGCAGGGGATTCACGACAGATGATAGGCCCCGATCCTTGGCTTCCTGCCGAGCACTCGCTAGAAATACCGGTACTGATTCAATAACCTCAAGTGCGACTTCAACCGCCTCATCTCTATCTCGTTTGTCAGCCTCTGGTAACATCTTGGCAACATAGTTCTGGAGCGCTTCGTGACCGTTTCGAGCCTTTGCGCTCTCAATGACTGCGAGAATATCTGGAATACCTTCCCAAGATGTCATCGTAGATCCGTCCGACGCAGTCTGAGGCTGTTCCCAACCACAGTCACCGAACTAAGCGCCATGGCCAGGGCAGCGAGGATTGGATGTAGCGATCTCAAAATCATGGGCAAAAAAGTTACTGAGTAGAAGGCACCCGCTGCTACCGGAATTAGTACCACATTATAGAAAAAAGCCCAGAATAGATTCTGCTCGATCGTGCGCATGGTTGCCCGACTCAATGCAAGCGCAGTAACCACAGATCTTGGATCTCCTCCCATCAATGTCACGTCGGCAGCTTCAATCGCTACGTCAGTACCGGTACCGATAGCGATGCCGACATCTGCCTGAGCCAAAGCCGGAGCATCGTTGATCCCATCACCAACCATCGCAACGACATGGTCAGCCTGGAGTGCACGAATGACATCTCGTTTCTGGTGTGGAAGAACCTCTGCCCTGACCTCATGAATACCAATACTCGAAGCGATTGCTTCGGCAGTGGTATTTTGGTCACCGGTGAGCATAATCACATCTAATCCTTGGAGCCTAAGCTCCCGAACCGCATCTGCTGATCCTTCCTTGAGTGTGTCCGCAGCCCCCAACACTCCTTTTACTTTACCGTCAATCGCAACCCACAAAGGGGTAGCTGCTCTAGCCACGATACTCTCGCTAGCTAGCTCAAATGCCGCGAGGTCGATATCTCGTTCTGTCATAAGAACTTGGTTTCCGACTAAGACTTCCACACCCCCTATAATCGCCTGCACTCCCCGACCAGGGATTGCTCTAAACGAGTCGGGCTTGGTCAGGTTCAAACCCCTTCTTCGGGACTCACGGAGCACGGCCTCACCTAAGGGATGTTCACTCATCAGTTCTGCAGATCCAGCAAAACGCAGGAGTTCCGCTTCATCACTATCCAGAGTTATGACCGTTCGGATCTCTGGCTCACCCCGGGTTAATGTTCCCGTTTTATCAAATACAATTTTCCCAAGCTGTCTAGCACGTTGGAGCGCCTCTGAACTCCGGAAGAGGATTCCCAGACGGGCCCCCCTACCGGTTCCAACCATCACTGCCGTCGGGGTGGCTAAACCAAGAGCACAGGGACAGGCAATCACAAGCACTGCTACCAAAC
>CAWVZF010000055.1:0-12572 GCA_963934665.1 uncultured bacterium
GAGGAATAGGGGGGAATGCGGAATCCCATGATGACCCGTGCCAGCGGCACTTCTGCAAAAACATGCTCTCGAACAGTGTCACCAATGATCGGGTCCAAACACGAGTCTCCCGGGAGTGGCGGGATAGGCGCTCCGGTTTCGATCTCTCCGAAATAGCGCTGGACAAGACCCATGACCTGAGATTCGTCAAAATCACCCGCGATCGTTAGCACGGCGTTATTGGGGACATAGTACGTAGCGAAAAATGCGGCCACATCTTCGAGTGTTGCAGCATCCAGATCTTCTACCGACCCAATCACCGGGTGGTGATAAGGATGATCCTTTGGGTAGATCAGTGCCTGAAGGCGTTGATCCCAGTCACCGTAGGGCTGGTTATCATACCGTTGGCGTTTTTCATTCTTCACGACATCGCGTTGGTTGTCGAGCTTCTCTTGATCCATCGCCGGAAGCATCCAACCCATCCGGTCAGATTCAAGCCACAGTGCAAGTTCCAGGTCCCGGGAAGGGACGGTCTCGAAGTAGTTGGTCCGATCGAACCAGGTGGTCGCATTAAGAGTCCCTCCAGCACGTTCGATCAGTTCAAAATGCTTGTTTTTAGGGACATGCTTGGAACCCTGGAACATCATGTGCTCAAAGAGGTGCGCGAAGCCCGTGTGGCCCGGAAGTTCATTTCTAGACCCAACCCCATACCAAATATTCACTGCCACTATCGGCACAGTGTTGTCCTGGGAAAGAACTATCTTTAGACCATTATCCAGACGATGGCGCTCCAAGGGGATCGCAAGTTGGTTCATGCGCCCATATCCGGGTCATCGTGTCTTGCGCTAGCAACCAAATTTTTTCCAGTCATCTGTTCGGGAAAAGAAACGCCCATGAAATGCAACACTGTTGGGGCAACATCAGCTAAGCGCCCAGAGCCCTCTAGTTCATGAGCGACATCGCGGGGATCGAAGACGATGAAGTCCACCGGCTCAAGTGTGTGTGCCGTATGAACATCTCCGTTGTCGTTGAGCATCTTCTCAGCATTTCCGTGGTCAGCAGTGACCAACGCAACCCACTCTGGGTGCTCTGTAACCGAATGAATCAGTTCACCGAGGCATGAATCGACTACTTCAACAGCTTCGATCGCAGCTTGGATTGAACCCGTGTGCCCAACCATGTCTGGATTTGCAAAATTTACCAAGATGAAGTCATGGCTCCCATCACGAATAGCCTCTTTAACCACATTCGCTACCGCTTGAGCACTCATCTCGGGCTGAAGATCATAGGTGGCAACTTTTGGAGAGGGCACGAGCAAGCGATCCTCGCCATCAAACGGGGTTTCTTCTCCCCCATTAAAAAAATATGTGACGTGCGCGTACTTCTCGGTTTCCGCAGCCTTCAATTGTTGGTGGCCTTCTTGGGAAATCAGTTCTGAAAGACATGCCTCCAGACGCTCCAGCGGAAAAGCCACTGAGACAGGAAGGGCGGGATCGTATTCAGCCATGGTCACAACACGACCAGGGATAGCTCCTTCTCGGTTGAAGGCATCGAAATCGTCTAGAGTCATCACCGAGGTGAGTTGCCGCATACGATCGGCACGAAAGTTCATTAGCAGCAAGGCATCAGCCTCGCTGATTCCCGCCTCACCAACACCACGTACCCCAGTGGGCTCAATGAACTCATCGGTGACGCCAAGAGCATAGCTCTTTTCAAGGAAATCCGGAGAGTCTGTCCAGTTTTCAGCTTGACCATTAACAATCAATTCGTAAGCACGTCTTGTTCGGTCCCAGCGTTTATCCCTATCCATCGCCCAATATCGACCAATCACTGAAGCAACAGCCCAATCGGTGCCCTTGGTGCAAAGCTGTCCGATTTCTTTGACGTAATCAGTTCCAGCTTTCGGAGAAGCATCTCGTCCGTCCATGAAACAGTGCAACCGCACCGGGATGTCCGAGGGAAGAAGATTGAGGACCGCTGCAAAGTGCCTTATATGACTATGGACGCCTCCGTCCGAAAGCAGGCCAGCGATGTGAAGGGCTCCCCCACTCTGCCTTAAACCTGCAATGAGAATCTCAAGACCCAAGTGATCCGCGAGCACTCCGTCCGCGATTGCCTTATCAATGCGAGCTAGATCCTGGGGAACAATCCGTCCCCCTCCCAGATTGAGGTGCCCGACTTCAGAATTACCCATCTGATCGGCAGGAAGCCCAACGTCGACACCCGAGCAAGCAAGTCGAGTCCGAGGGCAATGATCGTAAAGCTTACGGAAGTGTGGCACACTCGCGAATTCAATCGCATTCCCCGGAGTCGGAGATTCCTTGAAGTCGGAGTGACCCCAACCGTCTAGAATGATTAGGAGAACCTTTCTCATGGTAGAATTCTAACAGGTCAATGCTGAGTTTAGACCACTTTTGATTCAGAGGCTGATCCGAGTACCAATGTTTACTCTTGGTACAGACCCACATACAGTGGTCACTTCGACACCTAACCAAGGAGACTTAGACGTGCGCTATACCCCTTTTCGCATGGAGCGGTGGCAATCGACTTACGAGCACCGAGTGCGATACAACCTCTCTGAGAGTGCGGTGCACCCGCTCACAGTTGGCGAACTCTTTGAGATTGCTGGAAAGGAAAGTGGCACTGATCAAATCGAATTGGGATACGGTCAATCCAATGGGTCTGATAAGCTAAGAGAGAGAATCGCTTCACTCTATTCAGGCGCAACAGAGGACTCTGTACTCGTCACTATAGGTGGCGCAGAAGCTAATTTCACATGTTTTTGGCACCTCTTTGAATCACAGGGCAAAGCTGCGGTTATGCTGCCCACGTACGGACAAGTCCCCGGGTTAATCGAGTCTTTCGACAACCGCATTCTGCCAGTGAGCCTGGTGGAAGAAGAGGGATGGCAACCTGATCTATCTGAACTCGAGGTAGCCCTGAATGAGGGAGCCCGGTTTGTAATTATTACGCACCCAAACAATCCCACCGGCGCCGCACTATCTCGTGAGTCAATGCAGGCGATCGCGGAACTCACTGAACAGCATGGTGCTTGGATCATGTCTGATGAAGTCTACCAGGGCGCTGAGACCAACGGGGAGATCTCACCTTCCTTTTGGGGCTGCCACGACCGCGTCCTGATCACGAACTCAATGTCGAAAGCTTATGGTATGCCTGGTCTTCGGCTTGGGTGGATTGTCGGACCACCGGACTTAGTAACAGAACTTTGGGGCCGGACTGACTATACCAGCATCGCTCCCCCAACTTTATCAGATACTCTTGCTTGTATGGCTTTGGAGCCCACAACGCGAGCACGTATTCTGGCTCGCACAGGAGAAATTACCCGTGCTAACTTGGGGCTCTTAGAAACGTGGATGGCGACACAAGAAGGGCGCTTCACATATCGCCCACCGGATGCCGGAGCATTCTGCTTCACCCGCTATTCCGCAAGCATCAATTCAACAGAGTTTGCCGAAAAACTCAGAGTCGAAAAAGATATCCTCGTGGTACCCGGTGATCACTTTGGCATGGACCACTATCTGCGTCTCGGATTTGGTGCTCCTGAGGAAACACTGCTCGAAGCACTCAATCTCCTTGAAGAGGCATTCGATGAGGTGGCGACTTGAAATTAAGAAAGCAACGCCTGCTAGCTCCTATACTCGCAAGCATAGGAACTATGATCGGGTGCAGTGGGCCTGAATCGAATGAACTCCAGCCAGGTGCGCGGTACCAGCCGGGTACGGAGATGGGGATCTATACCCCTGAGCAGCACACAAACTATGACGGCCGTTTCATTGTGAGTGCGAGCCGGGTTTATCACGTGGGGACGCTAGATGACACTTCTCCCTGGGATCACATGGGTGACGATGGCAGTGGCGTGCAAGCGGTAGGCGGCACGATTGAGCTTGATGTTGATGAACTAACCAATGCTGGCACATTCCGAGCTGAACTTGACCTTCCAGAGGGGCACTATGTGGTTGAGCTTGATCGATTTGAGGAATTCTCACCATGCCAGGATGGGGGTATCGCAGCGTTCCTCTATGAACACGGCAATGCCGGATGCGGTGATGCGAACTGGCCCAAAAGTCTTCTATACCTAGCCGGATGGGGTTGGGGAAGCGCAACGCTTGATGGTGCGACACTCTACGACGAGCACCAGATCCACTTCATGATCACACAAGGAATAAGAGATCGTGAAACACTGGTTGTCCGGACAAATACAGGAACTGATGCGGGAGCAGTTAACCCGGCTCAGATGCAACTAGATTTCTATATCAGAAGCCCTGAATCCAATGAGAGAAATCATCCAACGCGTGAGGTTTTTGATCACTTTTTTGCGATGGAAGTCACCTGGCGCTAGGAAGACCATCCTAAGAATTTGAGATCAGGATTCAGTAGCGACTAGAAAAGTTCCCGAACATTCTCAAGTGGGCGACCAATCACAACACGCCCCGACCGCTCCACGATCGGGCGTTGGAGTAGCCCCGGCTCAGCTACTAACGCATCCAGAATTGTATCATCATCTAAGCTGGGGTCGGCTAGGTCCATCTCCCTATAGGACTTCTCTCGGGTCCGAAGCAGATCACGCGGAACTAAGGACCCTTTCCTGAGCAGTGCGACTAGATCCTCTTTGCTGAGGGGGTCCGAAAAATAGTTCACTCTCCTGAAGCTGACACCTTCTTCCTCAAGAAGCTTCACGAGCTTCCGACATGTTGTTCAGGTGGGTTTCTCGTAGATAGTGACCCACTCGTCAGGTGTTGGAGTACTCATTTGTGATACCTATTCGGATCGATCCACAACAATAGCGATATCCTCTATCGGCTTTTTGGTGATCTCGGGGACCGTGGCACCTTCCTCTGGATATCCACAGACAAGCACCAGGAATGCACGCTCGTTATCAGGCCTATCGAGTACCTGATTAAGGAATTTCATCGGCGAAGGTGTATGTGTCAGCGTAACGAGACCAGCATAGTGAAGAGCAGTGATAAGCATCCCCGTGGCGATACCAACTGATTCTGTCACATAGTAGTTCTTCGCCTTAGTCCCGTCAGAAAGCACCTCGTAACTCTCTGCGAATATGACGATGAGCCATGGCGCATCCTCAAGGAACGGCTTGTTTTCATCGGTTCCGAGGTGTTCTAGGGCATCAAGCCACTCTTTGGGGGCTTTCTCTTGGTAAAACTGCCTTTCCTCCTCTTCAGCTGCTTCACGAATACGGGACTTGAGTTCCGGATCACCCACCATGACGAAACGCCAAGGCTGACGATTCGCACCGTTTGGGGCAGTCCCGGCAGCTAGAATACAGTTTTCGATTACGTCTTTTGGCACGGGTCGTCCAGAAAATTCCCTTACTGTGCGACGACGTCTCATCTTAGCAAGAAACGCCTCAGCTTCCTGACGCATCTCCTCCGGAGGAAGTTCCTCGTATGTAGAAAGCGGAATAAAGTGCGCTCGCGGCATGGAGTCTCCGAAATCGGTCGTTAGTGAATCAACTCACCAAACAGTTCGACGAACGAGTCAGCTGCATCCGACTGAGCAAGCACTTCTGCTGGCGACATCCCAAGCGTTTGAGCCAGAAGTCTTACATTGACCAGTGCAACAATTTCAGCGGATTCAAGTTGGATATCAGTCCATCCGCTCTCAGGTGTAGTCCTGTATTGTTGGTATAGTGTAGCAACCTCACCAGCCGAACTCTGCTCGGGGATCGGCACATGGAGAGTGGCCGCGCTGACCCCGTAGCGAGCAGCGAGCTCCGCCCAGCTCCGGCCAGAACGCCTCAGAGCCACCAACGCTTCTGTGGAAACACCAGTTCTTTCCGCGATAAATAGAGCTACCGGGATCTCGTCTTCATCAAGCTCCCATTCATTCAGAATCGCAAGCTCAGTTGGAGGTAGAGCGAAGAACTCTCCCACTGCCCGGAAATATCCTTGCCGCACAACCTCCGATACTTGAGTTTGAGTTTGAGCGAGCACGGGCACACAAATCATGCCTAAGAATGGCAGTGATAACAGCCAGACACGGTTCGTAGGTCCTACCTGAGAAAGTCGCATACAGCAAATCTTCTTGTCCTGGGCTCTCGGTGCCAGAGGGGACGGTCGGCGATAGTCCTTCCTATTCGCGCCAAGAACAATTCACTCACCAAGGCCGAATGTAACGACACTGACCTGGCATGACTCTTGATACTAGATAAGGAAAAGAGCAAGAGCGGGTCTAGCACGCCAACGGTGAGGTCACCATGAAAAACGGCGGAAAACAAAGTAACGACAAACACACACGAGGCCCACGTATTGCCTCTGTTATTACCGAACAACGGAAAAATGCCGTGGACTCGGATGCACACGTGGTCTTTGATTTTACGGGCCTTAATAAACCAGCAGTGTCCGATCTTGCCCTAGTTCTCACTGCACGCCTGCAAACACCCCCAAGTGAGAGCGTTTGGGCTCGGAAGATTCACCCGAGGACGGCAGAGATACTTCGGGCGCTGAGACTAGACCACATGTTCCCACGTTATCCCGATCCCGACCATCTCCATTAATGAGCACTGTGACGCCGTCCTAGTACGAGGACGACTAGTTCAGTTCGTCTACTGGCGTCCTAGGACAATCTCGCGGTAGCTCTCTGGATTCCATTCGGGACGATTTAAAGCATTCCCGATATCAACACCAAGATAGAACATCAGCTTAGCAATCCTGGCTGCTTTATCATGGTCGATTCGGTCAGGCTCATCATCACGGCCGTGGTAATCATCGTGCGTACCATTGAAGAAAAACAGAATAGGCACGCCGTTTCTGGCAAAATTGTAGTGATCGGATCGGAAATAAAAACGTTCATCGGGCCACAGATCATCAATCGCTGTCATCCCTATTTCCGGGTGCTCCGAATTCACCCTATTCAATGTTTCGCCTAGATCTGAGTGCTCCTTTCCAATCGCGACGATCGTATCAGGCCAGTTCCTTCCAACCATGTCTGCATTGAAATTAGCGACGTACTGCTCAATCGGGGCGCTCGGATTTTCTGCATACCATTCACTCCCCCAAAGCCCCTTTTCCTCCCCGCTCACAAGTAGAAACGCCATCGATCTCTTAGGAGCGACTGGCAGTGCCGCCATTGCCTCTGCGACAGCAACTACAGCTATCGTCCCTGAAGCATCGTCATCAGCCCCGTTGAAGATGCTGTCTCCATTTGCGTCCGGTTCACCTATCCCGACATGATCCATATGAGCTGAAAAGACCACGTACTCCTCGGCAAGAGCAGGATCACTACCATTTAGAATCCCAACCACATTAGGTGCTAGAATGCCCTCGTCTCGAACCACCTGGTTAAGGGTGAGTTCTAAACCCTCTACAAGGCGGGCTTCGATATCACTGTCCGAGCGATCCTGAAGAGAACTAACATTGATTCCGTGAGGCTCTAGCATCTCTCTTAGGGATGACGTCCGTAGCTGAAGAATCGGTGCGAAAGAACCTTCTGCCCTTTGCTCACCCCAACCCTTACGTACGGTGGGGCGGAGTGCTCTACTGGCACTCGCAGTCCAAGACTCATCACCACTAGAGTTGGTCACCATCACTGAAAGAGCACCGCCAGTTATTAGGGCAGAGAGCCTCTGTCGCATGCTTCGATCTACTCCATCTGAATCCGCAGGAGCGACCACGATCACATGGTTGCCTGCGAATGGTCTTGCTTCAGAGGTTTGGAGAGTACCGGACCCTGAGATCAGAACTAGTCCACCGTGAGCATTACCGCTTACGGTAGATCCTGAGACAGGGACGAGATCCCGTCCAAATACCAATCGCGTGCCTGGAGCGTTAAGACCTGATGCCTCAGTGTCGACTACAATGGAGCGGAGTGGGTACCTCTGAATGAAGCTACCATCTCTTGCTCCTCCCCGAAGGCCTAGTTGTTCAAACTCGTCAGCGATCCAGGCAGCCGTCATTTCAAGGCCTGCGCTTGGGGTATTTCGTCCCCCCATAGAGTCATGAGCAATAACGTTAATCCGTTGAGCGTATGCAGCTTCAGTAATCATTGCAGCAGCTTGCTCAAGGCCCGGTTGTTGGGCGGCGGCTACTACGGGAAGCGCAAACGCGATCAGGACAGCTACTGACCTCTTTTTCATAACGGATTCCATTCCAGCAAGGTATGTGGGCAACGAAGTCTGAAGGACAAAGTGATGGTAGACCAGCCCTTAGGCTACACTCATCCGAGTTACACAACGTATGAGGAGTCTCCCCTTGCACAGATTGCTTATCAAAGCCTGATTTCTCCTGACGAAAAGACCCAAATACGGAGCACCTATTTTGAGGATTGTCGTACTTGGCGGCGGAAGAGTAGGCAGCGCAATCGTTCGCGATCTCGCTGCTGAAAAAGATTTTTCAGTCCTTGTCGTGGATGTCGATCCTGTCGCTGCTGAACGCCTAACCAGATTCGGGGCTGATGGTATCGCTGCAGATCTCTCAGATCCGAACACCGTATCGAAGGCGGTTGCAGGTGCGGACCTGGTGGTCGGTGCAGTTCCCGGCTTCATGGGCTATAGAGTCGTAGAGCAAGTGCTCAGAGAAGGAAGGCCCGTTGTCGATATTTCCTTTTTCCCTGAGAACGCCTTCGGGCTAGATGAACTAGCCAAAGAAGCTGGCGTACCTTGCCTTGTCGACTGTGGTGTAGCACCGGGCTTGAGCAACCTCGTTTCGGGCCATTTGGATGATCACTTGGATGTAACACACTCCTTCAATTGTCTGGTTGGAGGGCTCCCGGTTGAACGATCCTTACCCTGGGAGTACAAGGCTCCCTTCTCGCCCGGCGATGTGATTGAGGAGTACACGAGACCTGCACGCCTAAGAAGAGGAGGGGAAAACATCTCGTTGCCCGCTCTGTCTGAAATCGAGCTCGTCGACTTTCCGGGCTTAGGTACCTTGGAGGCTTTTAATACAGATGGATTGCGCTCCCTACTGACTTCGTCTAAAGCCCCTGATATGGTAGAAAAGACGCTGCGTTATCCGGGACATGCGGAGAAGATGCGCATGCTAAGAGACACTGGATTCCTCTCAAGCAAAAGCATCCTCGTAGCATCAGGACAGGCTGCCCCAAGGGATGTCACTGAAGCTCTTCTCTTTAGCGCTTGGCAGTTTGAAGAAGGAGAACCCGATCTCACTGTGATGCGGATTGTGGTTGAGGGCGAGAAAGAAGGGAAAACACTCCGGCACACCTACGAGTTACTTGACTACTACAATCCTGAGACCGAGACGTCCTCAATGGCTCGTACCACAGGCTATACGTGCACCGGCATGGTCCGGCTGATCACGAATGGCATTTGGGATCAGCCCGGAGTTGCGCCGCCAGAAATCGTTGGGCGAAATGTCGAATGTTTTGATGCCGTGATCGAGCACCTGAAGGACCGTAAGGTGCACGTCTTTCACAATGTCAAAGAAATCTGACAGCGCAGTTACTAAAACTAGAGGATTCTCGACTAACGAGTTCCTGGACTCCCCCTCAGTATTGGGAGCGTGCCACCTTCAATCTCTTCATCGAGAATCGCCCAAGAAACAAATCCGTCGTCAGAGCGAGGTTCCAGTAGTGTAAACGCAAGCCGACCCAATGGTTGATCAACGGACACGTAGGCTGTTCCAACTGGGAGTGTCTCAGTTGCTGAAACCCATTCCCCCCAAACGGTTCGCTCATTGCGCCCCTGGAATGAATTCGGGTTCGTACGGGTAGAATCAATTTGAAAGCGCTGGACTACATGTTCACGCTCTGTCGCATGACGAAGGACTGTGATCCCATGTGCTTCCAGTCTTTCAATCGCAGCTTCACCCTCCGGAAGTACGTAATAGCCTTCAGGTGCAGTCTCGGTCTCTGATGGGGAGAAAGTCCCGTACTCGTACATTTGTGTCGGGATAGAAACATCGCGGCGCAGAAGCATGATCTCACCCGTGTACGGATGCCGAACCTCATCTACCTCGCCCATGAGGATCCTTACCTCTGTTTCCGATCGACTGAAATCGGCTCGCGTAGCGAGTTCCATTCCGACCACGGATTGGAGGTCTGCCGCCTCCACAATATCCCTGATTTCTGCAGCGTTTTGCTCAGCATAATCCAAGATTTCCTCGACGAACCAGAGGGATCCAAGGACCCGATCCTCAAAACTCGCATACGCGTAAGCTTCACTTAGGATCGCCACGCGATTCCTCAACCCCACATAGTTGTTATTAAATCGGGGGCGATGATCGAACGTCCGCCATCCTGAACCACCACCCCGACCTCCAGCATTACCGTAGTAGTAGTAATCCCAACCGTGTTTTTCCTTGATCAGTCGTGTGATCTCAGGCAGCCAACGGCGCCTGAGAAGATCGTCTATCTCCGTAGGAGTATTCGGATGGAGTGGCGGTGAATATGTGAGATGGTAGGCGTGGCGGGTCCCATTCGTAGTATGAAGATCAACCGCAACATGGGGGTCATATTCTGTCATGAAGTGGACCAGCGATCGGGCCTCTGGTGAATCGAGTTTTGTATGGTCTCGGTTCAGATCAAGTCCTTGAGCATTCGGACGCTGCCCCATTCCACCAATAGGGCCATGTTGCCTGGGTCGGTTGCGTAACAGAACTCGTTCATTTCCATCCGCGTTATAGATAGGAGCGATCAAAAGAACGAGTTCCTCGGTCCAGCTAGGGTAGCGACCCATGGCATACCCACGGAGTAGCATTAAAAGAGCTTCTTTTCCACACACCTCACCCCCGTGGATATTGCCCTGCACATAGACACGAGTCTTACCAGTCCCGAGCACAGCTGCAGAGGAAGCGTCTGGAGCTCCAACCACAAGAAGAGGCAGTGCTCTACCCTCATTCGTATACCCGAACGTGGTCAGATGAATATCGTCGGATAATTCAGCTAAGCTCTTCGATAGTTCCATCACCTCCTCATAGGAGGTTGTTTCAGCAAAGTCAGTTAGTTCCGCCCTGGTCAACAAATCCTCAACCGACTGACCCGAAAGAGACATCGTTGATAGCACAACGACGAAAAAGAAACTCCACTGAATCTTAGAAACCCGACTAGCGATCATAGGAAAAACTTCTGGATTGGGGAAAACTACGATAGACAAACCAAGCTATACGGGCGCCCCAACCCTGGCCACGAGCCCACATTAAACACACTCAACTGGTAAGAGCTGATACATGTTCTTGTCCCCTTCTCACTAGACCATCTGCTGCGTCAGCCAAATAGGTCAAACCATTCAACGCAGCACGGCGCCGGACCGGATCCAGTCCATCGATCATCCGCCCTACTCGATCCGGATCCAGCGTGCTGTACTCCAATCGGACTCTCTCTCCCGCTTCGGTTAAGCAAACATTCATCACCCTACGGTCTTCAGGGTCGCGTTGCCTACTCACATACCCGGCTTCTTCCAGACGACCCAGATTCAAAGACATCGTTGAAGCCGTTACACCCAAATGACCAGCCAATTCACCCACCATCGTAGGGTCAACTGCATCCAAGTGTGACAGAATGGTAGCCTGATGGAAGCTCAACACACGCCCGCTAGCCGGATCTGTTACCTGGCGAGGCCGACAAGCGAAGTAAATGCGCGGAAATGCACTCAAGATCGTCTCTACATCTGACACTGCACCCCTCCTCGCTTTCTCTTTGATCTCACATGCCGACTAACAGAGGCTGTCCTTAAATACTAATATATTATTTTGATTCGTCAAATCAATTTATCTGATATAGTGGTAATTCCCAGTAATATATGGGTTATTGAGGATTCAGGGGTCATTTGACCCCTATGGATAATCGGGGGGCGCTAATGGTGCCGAGTGGCTCAAGCGTGCTTATTTCAATCTACAGAGCTAGAATTCTTAAGGATCCGAATAGAAAGTGCTTCCTTTAACTAACTATTCGGTAACAGAAGAATCGGTTGATGCCAGAAAACACTGAGGCTACTGGCTCGGGATTGTGTTGAGAAAACACCAAGAAAGGTTCTAGCTCTTCCTTCTTCTAATTAGAGCGAAGCCTTCTTAGGTGAGGACACAACAAAAAAGCCTGCTAGTGATCCTACTGCTGTACTCCCACCGAGCCATCTGCCGATACGTTGAAGTAGACCCACATCCCTGTGAGGGCGTGTCCCGCGATGTAGCACACCATCGAGTAGTTCCCAGCCTGGTCGACTGTGAACTGAATGGACTCTCTTTGGCCTGGCATCGTGCTTTCCATCATTGATGAGGGATTCGAGGTCATTGCACCCGGAAATGCTGGTACTGGCTCTGGAGCCCCACTGAAAGAAGACGTCTCAGTGGAAATACCCAGACTATGAGCCATAATCGGGTCATTGTTAACAAGTTCAACGGTAACGGCGTAGCCCTCGGGAACAGTTATCGTCATCCCACCCTTTATCGCACCATTAAAGTTCCAAGAATTATTTTCATTTGTTGAACCCGCAGTGATCGTCATGCTGACAGTGCGTGCTTCATTGTCCACCTGAAACCACGACGGCATAGTCATTTCGCCAGTGGCTGGAGGTGGAGCTGCAGCTGGAGCAGCTGCTGGGCCGGAAGAACCAGCGCTATCAGATGTCTGAGCTGGTTCACCACCACCACAAGCTATAAGAG
>CAWVZF010000056.1:0-12382 GCA_963934665.1 uncultured bacterium
GATGTCGGGTCCAAGCTCAACATGCCTGGTGCTTCAAAGTTCGCCCGGGCTACAAGTCTATTTTGTCGATCGAACTTTAGAACTGTTCCTGCAGAGATCAGCGACACGTACCAAAAAGAGCCATCTGGTTCCACGGCCGTATGATGTGCCTTAGCTGATTCAGCAAAACCCAGTGTTTTTAGATCAACTGTTTCAAGTAGCTCATTACTTCTCGTATCGATTACAGAGACCGTCACCTCTTCCTGGCTGGCTACGTAGAGGAGGTCCTGAGCGACTAACGATGTTGGGGCTTGAAATAAGATGACACTAAGGAGCAGGAGTCGGGGCATCACCCGAAGGTGGTGCCCCTGTGACTCTGCTACTCGGAACATGAAGCCTACTCCGAGATTGTCCGTGGACGGTATCTGACGACGAAAAGCCCTTCGCGGCTGCTCGTCACCACTACAACTCCGCTCTTGAAGTACGGATAGTTCGACCACGAACCAGTCATGGACGCGTCATCGCCACCGTAGGGTACGGTATCAAAATTACCTACTAGTTGGGGGTTTTCAGGATCTGAAATATCCAGCACCCTTAATCCACTTTTGTAATTGGATTGGTACATCGTGTTCCCTAGGATATAGAGATTGTGATCCGTTGCCTTTGTTTCGGCCATGAACTCTCTAGCTAGGATTGGATCATCTAGGTCAGCGAGGTCCCATATGAGCGTCCGAGTGTTCGTTACGTTACCGCCGCTTTCATCCAGTTCGTCTCCCATGAAGAAGTAGGACTGGTCTTCCGAGAGCCATCCCTGATGTGAGTAACCGACATTAGGATAGGATGCCATTGCGATGGCGATTGGATTTGACTTGTCAGTCACGTCAGCTATCGAGAGCGCGGTTTCATTAGAGCCAAGACAAATTTCACGTCCCTGATAGTCAGCATCCGGACCGTGATATATCACGCACTGCGCATCGTGAGAGTAGCCAGTCCGTTGCCGACCTGTCGACATATCTTGAAAACAACCAGCGAACACCGGAGCCACGGGATCTTGAATGTTGATCATGTGGAGTCCTCCACCACATGTTTGCCCTCCTCCACTGCTGCCTACCGAATACGCAAATCCGGTCTCTTCATTAATAACGATATTGTGTGCGCTTGCGATTTGATCGTAATGCGCGTCACTAGTGAAGGTTTGTGGATCCGACCCGTCTAGCCCCCTGAGTCGGGTTAAATCAAAGACCTGCATCCCATGTTCTCCCGCTCCATCAGAAACCACAAACATGTGATTCTGATAGACCTTCATGTCCCTCCAAGTTGAGGCGTTAGCACTCTCCGGCATTGGAAGTCGACCGAGGTAGGTTGGCATACCCGGGTCTGTTACATCAACAAAGGCTGTTTGGTTAGACATCCCTACCAGTACGATTTCTTGTCCGGTTTCAGGATCAGTCCAGCCCCAGACATCGTTTGTTACGATTCCACGGTCAGCGCCCATCTGACCCACGGGCAAAAACGAAACAAGGTCAACTGATTCACAGTCGAAACCTGAAGCCTCACCTTCCGTCGAGCAGGACACCTCGTCACCTGTAATTGCGTCCATGCCCAGGACGTCGCCTGTAATCCGGCCAGCAGAAGTCCAGTCGTCATCCACTCGCTCAAATACCCAGGCAGCTCCGGCACCCCGGTCGGCACCGTTCGCTACACCCACAGCGATATTACCTCCAAGACCTACGGTCCTTCCGAAGAAAGCCCTTCCAGCCTCAGCAGAGGAGATCTTAGCGGCAGCAGTCCATTCAAAAGTTTCTGGATTGAGCGTGTAAGAGAACACACGTCCCTGTCCTTGGACTGCGCTGAAGGCACCGATCAGGGCAGAATTTCCATCTAGGGCGATAGAACCACCAAAGTCCATTGCGCCACCAGTTGACTCGTACGGGTATAGAAGAGATGTGAGCTGCCACGTGTCCCCGGCAAGTCCATAGACGAATACCGCACCCATTCCAGCTCCTGGAGCTCCAACTAGCGAGATGCCATCCCCGATTGCGACGTCAGCTCCAAACATTGTCTGGTCACTAAGAGCGGGCGCCTGCAATTGTCCCATCTCTTCCCAGGTATCCGAGTCTTCACGATAGGTGAAGCTATAGACCCTACCTTCACCATCTGAGCCGAAAGGAGCTGAGATCAGCATCTGATTTCCCTGAAGAGCGATGCGAGAGCCGAAGGTGTCTCCTTCATCAATGTCATCAGGTCTGATCTTGGAATGCTGAACCCAGGATTCTCCTTCACGGCGGAAGGCATAAGCCGCGCCTGTTCGATCGTCCTGAGCGATTGTCCCGACCATTATCCAATCATTATTCATTGCCAGTCCTGTACCGAGACTGTCAGCAGGACTTCGGTCTGCGGTTTCAAGCCGCCCTGATTCAATCCAAGTACCGTCTTGGGCTTCGTATACATAGACTGCACCTGTCCCTTCGTCAGCACGTGTTGCTGAGATGAGTAAGGTGTTCTCGTATTTAGCCAATCCAATCCCGAAACGGTCACCTGCTTCGCCGTTGGCTGGCTCGATCCTTTGGGTCTGAATCCAGTTGCCTGATGGGTCCCGTCCGAACACGTAGACGACACCAGAGCGCATTTCGTAGGTAGCTTCACCTACAAAAACCTCATCACCATCCACGGCGATAGCATTGCCGAAGGCTTGTGAAGCAACTGGGGCACTCGGCACTGATGCCAGCAGGGCGAGCATCGAGGCTAGGTATATCCTCTTCATGAATACCATCTCCGTGTTGTGATTCAGTGTGCGAAGCCCTTCCGCACCTATCTAATCATCGTTGATCTAACTGCAAGAACCCGTGAGGTCGGGTTCTGGTCAAGTCATCAAGTCTACGTCCGGGTTCTTTGAGAGTTCCACAAAACTGAATTTCAGTTGAAGATGCCCGATAACTCAACAATATCGCCAAGAGATTCCCTGGGTGATGATCTTTGTTCTTATTGCGGCGCCGTCTTGCTTCTTCACACCTAGTGGCGCCACACTCCAGAGCTAGAATCACAGCTAGCAAGAGCGTTCAGCGTTTGAAGTTAGTGCCGAACTCACTTAATCGATGGCAGACCTAGTCCCACCTTGATTGGGGTGAGGGTCCGGTCCAGAGCATGCAACGGGAGTGAACAATGATCAACGCGGTTGCAGTCGCGGGAATCCTAACACTGTTCCAGACGGCTCCGGCTACGGTAGAAGTGACCCCGGAGCGTTCGGAGATTGAAGTTCAGGCCACGGCGCAACTGACTGCTCGCGCATTTGACGGATCAGGTCGAGCTATTAGTGGAATGCCGGTGCGTTGGATTTCGTCGACACCTGAACTAGCGACAATTGACCAAATGGGTCGAGTTCTTGCGTTGAATCCTGGGATGGCACGTGTCAGTGCGGTCATCGGAGGAAGACCGAGTGGTTCAGTAACGATCGTAATCCGTGCATTGCCTGCTGCGGAGCTCTCAGTGGAACTAGCGAATGATCAGCCGTATGCGACACAAGCACTACCGCTTCAGGTGACTGCACGGAATCGACTCGGAGAAATCGTAGATGATCCGGATCTTGCCTACGCGAGTTCGGACGAATCTGTAGCGGTGGTTGACCCTGCAGGTCTAGTCTTCGCTCGCGCGGAGGGGACTGCCCGACTCAGTGCCTCGACTGGAGCGGTCCGAGGTGGGACGGTGATCAATGTGAGGGCGGACCCAGGACTTTCCTATTCGCTCACTCCTACTGAAGCCCAGGTCCGGACAGGGGATGTGATTCGGCTGCAGGCCTTAGTACGGTCTCCGAATGGTGAAGTCCAGGGATTTCCTGAATGGTCGGTAACCGGAACAGGTGCCCAAGTAGAAGATGACAACGGGGAGGGGGTCTTCGTTGCTGAGGACCCTGGGACATACCGTGTATCAGCCCGACTCGGAGAGAATTCGGTGTTGAGCGCAGTAGTGCGCGTTGAATCACGAGGTGCGGATGCAGAATTGCTTCAGGTTGGGCGCGGCCCGATCTCAGAGCATCACTCAGGTGATGTCTGGGTATTCGAAGGTGTAGACGGACGTGATTACGCATACATAGGCACTTTCATGCATGACTGGATGAAGGTGTGGGATGTGACTGATCCGTCAAACCCGATGCTTACCGACTCGATCCAACTTGATGCAAGACGAATCAATGATGTGAAGATCCACCCGAACAGCAGATTAGGGATCGTCACACGTGAGGGAGCGTCAAGCCGCCGTAATGGGATGGTGCTCCTAGATCTGGCTATGCCAGCACATCCAACTGTTCTAGGTGAGTATACGGAGACACTCACTGGAGGGGTTCATAACGTCTGGATTGATGGTGACAACGAACTGGTTTACGCAGTCCACAATGGTACCCGTGCGATTCACATCATCGACATCTCTAATCCTGAAGCTCCGAATGAAGTTGGTCGCTGGCAGATCGATAACCAGCAACGGTCGTTACACGACGTCATTATTCAGGAGGGATACGCATACGCTTCATACTGGGATGATGGTGTCGTGATCCTAGATGTCGGTGCTGGATCTCATGGAGGTACACCACGTGCCCCAGTCCTGGTGAGCCAGTTTAAGTATCCCGTTGGAAACACTCACGTAGCATGGCGGCACGGACAGTACCTCTTTGTCGGAGATGAAATCTTCCCCGCTGTTTGGGATGCTGATCAGCCGATAGAGGCTCGAGGGTACATCCACGTACTTGATATGAGTGATATGGAGAATCCGGTTGAAGTTGCTAAGTATGAGGTCCCCGAAGCGGGGGCTCATAATGTCTGGACTGAGGGTGATCGACTTTATGTGGGCTATTACCAGGCAGGTTTGCGAGTCCTGGATATCTCGGGTGAATTGCGGGGTGATCTTTATAAGCAGGGGCGGGAGATCGCTGTGATCAAGACAACGGACGAGAATACGACCACACCCAATTGGGGGATGACTTGGGGGGCTCAGATTTTTAAGGGTCGCATCTATTCTTCCGACATTAATTCAGGCCTTTGGATCACTGAACTTAAAGAGCGTTCCCGGATAGTCTCGTAGCTGCACTGCGCTAACTCTGTCATAGAATAGAGTTGGAAACCTATGCTGATAGTTAGCCTGAGTCGGGATTCGCTTTGAGTCTCCCGCTTAATTTTGAGCATGTAACTAATGCGGTAGAGAGGATTGCTCGTCGCACACCTCTACTTCGCGCTCCTGAACTTTCGGATCAACTTGGCCAACCAGTGTGGTTAAAGGCGGAGTGCCTCCAGGTAACCGGATCATTCAAGGTCCGAGGGGCTGCGGCTAGGCTATCGGCACTCAATGATCAAGAGCGGATGCGCGGGGTGGTTTCGTGTTCTAGCGGAAATCACGGACGGGCTGTCGCCTATGTAGCTAAAAAGCTAGGGATTCCTGCCTCGGTTTGTGTACCGGAGTGGGTTGATCCAGTGAAGCTTGAGGGTATAAAAGCGAATGGCGCAGACGCGGTGTTGGTTGGATCTACATTTGATGAAGCTGAAACTCACGCTCTTGAACTCTCTGAACGAACGGGCCGAACATACATCTCAGCCTACGATGACCCTTGGGTGATAGCAGGGCAGGGAACGATCGCGCTAGAGATTCTCGGACAACTCGGAGAGTCGCCTGCAGCAATCCTGACTCCACTCTCAGGTGGAGGGCTCCTCGGAGGGATCGCTTCGGTGTTCGCGGAAAGCATAGAGGATCAAACCTGCCGGACTGTAGCCGTTTCTGCAGAAAATGCTGCGGTAATGCTCGCGAGTGTAAGGGCTGGACATCCGATTGAGTTGGCTGAGGAAGAGACTCTCGCCAATGCTTTAGCCGGAGGTATTGGGTTAAACAATCAATATTCTTTCAAGTTGATCCAAGATTTGGTTCATGAGCACGTGACCGTGACAGAAAAACAGATTTCAGATGCGATGCGGTACTGTGCCATGGAACTGAGTTTGGTCGTGGAAGGAGGCGGAGCTGTGGCCATCGCAGCAGTCCAGAGTGGTACTTGGAAACCTACAGGCGTTAGAGATGGCCCACTCGTCATCCTCCTCAGTGGGGGGAATGTTGCTAAGGAAACCCTCGCTTCTGTTTTGGCCTGACTCCTTCAACCTCTAATCCTTAATCGGCAAGCGTCAGGGCTGGGAGAAGACCTAAGCTGAGTTCCCTTATCCAGGGATCAATTTACTGAGAACAATACCGGCGGGAGCATTTATTTGAGTAGAAGCATGGGGTGTAAGGCTGGTTTCTTGAAGGTTGATCTCGATCAGCTTTCCCCCGTTACCGAGAGTTGCTAGCGGCACTGAGGCAGCAGGGTGAACCAACGCGCTCGTTCCAACCACGAGGCAAAGATCCGCTGAATGTGCAAGACGAAAAGCCCGGTCGAGGATCACTTCGTCTAGGACTTCACCAAACCAAACGACGTCGGGCCGCATCAAGCCAGAGCATTGATCACACTGAGGCAAGGTGTTGATGCTCGTGACATCGATCACAAGGGAACCTGGTTGGCGATAGTCACACGCTGAGCAGCGATCTCGATTAATTGATCCGTGCAATTCGATAGGGAGAGCGGGTGAGAGGTCTAAGACGTCTCCTTGTTCTTTTGCCGCACGTATGTGGAGGTCATCCACATTCTGCGTAATGATCGCAACGTCGGGATGATCGAGCGCTAGACGGGCGAGAGCCAGGTGTGCAGGGTTCGGAGAACAATTTGCTATCAGTTCTCGACGCCAAGCATACCATTCCCACACAGTTCGTGGATCCCGAGCGAATGCCTCAGGAGTAGCAAGCTCTTCTGGCCTATAAGATTTCCAGAGACCTTCGGGGCCACGGAAGGTAGGGACTCCCGATTCTGCGGAAATGCCAGCTCCAGTTACAGCAACGATCCGTTGTGCGTTCTCTAGGAGTGCCCTGGCTTGTTCGAGTGCTTCGTTCACTCGTTTCGAGCTGACTTACCCACGTAAAGCCGCTGACGCGAGTAAGATCCAACCCAGAATGAATGCTAGCCCGCCCAGAGGTGTCACGGCTCCGAGCCAACGCTGTCCAGTCAGAACAAGGATGTAGAGGCTTCCCGAGAATACCAGGATCCCCAATACAAAGAGCCATCCCGTCCATTCAAGTAGGACTGTCTCCCACTGTGTCACAGCCCACGCTACGCCAAGGAGTGCTAGGGCATGATACATCTGATATCGAACACCAGTTTCAAACGTCACAAGATCTTCGGGACTCAGGATTCCTCTCAAACCGTGAGCCCCGAAAGCACCAAGACCTACGGCTATTCCCGCTAAGATTGACCCAAGGCCAAAGAAAATCCGCTCCATTGTGACGTCCCCCTAAATTTGTAATTGGCTAGATCTAAGTCAGTTAGTAAGCGAGTGCGTAGGCTTCACGACGCGGGTCTGCTGCGGCAGTAAGCGTTCCGGTTTCAGGATCGACATAAATCATTTGTGCTCCCCCAAATGTTGCTGTCCATCCTTGAATAATTCGAAGATCATGGCCAAGTGCAGAAAGCGACGACTGAACAGAGGAGGGAACTCGGTCCTCTAGTGACACAGAAAGTCCCTCCGAGGAACGGAAGCGAGGCGCCTCGATAGCCTCCTGTGGGGACATCCCAAATACAAGGAGGTTGTGCACGATCTGCAGCAGAGACTGAGTTTGGCTGTCACCCCCTGGTGTTCCGATAGTAAATGCGAGGCCACCGTTATTGAGGGCCATCATCGGTGTCAGCGTATGGTATGGGCGTTTGTTGGGGGCAACCTGGTTCGGGTGCCCATCTTCAAGGGTGTAGAGTGAACCTCGATTATGAAGTAAGACACCAGTTTCGGAGTTGAGGAGCCCGGAGCCGAATCCTGCGAAATTACTTTGAATCCAACTAACTGCATTCCCGAATTGGTCGACTGCAGTGAGATAAACAGTATCTCCCGAATCATCAGCTGAGCCGTTATCTGTCCCGGATGATTTGCTTCCAAATCCCGGTTCTACTTGCTCTGCGGCACGATTCGCGTCCACGAGTGCTGAACGGTCTAGCAGGTATTCTGGATTTAGTAAGCGGTCTATTGGCACGTGAGCCTTATCGGGATCAGCGACCCAGCGGTCACGGTCAGCGAATGCCAGCTTCTTGAGTTCAATCATTGTGTGCAGGTACGACGCAGTATTGTGGCCCAATGATTTGATAGAGTGAGCCTTAGCCATTTCCATATAACTGAGTTGTGCAACTCCCTGGGTGTTAGGAGGCATCACAAGAAAACTATGATTGAGATAGTCGCCCCTAAGAGGTGAAACCCAGGTTGACGAGTGAGCGGCAAAGTCCTCAACACGAAGGTGGCCACCTAACTCTTCGATGAACCCAGCCAAACGTTTGGCAACCTCTCCTGTATAGAATCCTTCCCGCCCTTCATTTGCGATTCTTTGAAGGGTGGTGCCCAGTGCTTCATTTTTGAGGAGAGTACCAACAGGAGGTGCGTTGCCACCGGGAAGGTAAAGATTTTTTCCAGGCTCATTCAACGCACCACCCTGAGATTCAAAGTCTTGAGCTAATCTCTTTGAAACAGGGAATCCTTCAGTCGCGTATCCAATCGCTGGCTCTAACAACTGACTGAACGGCTGTGATCCAAAACGCTCATGCGCATCTAACCATGCGGCAACAGCACCTGGGACACTCACGGAAAGCGCACCGGTGCCGGGTATCTCCGAAAGGTCCTGATTCTTGAAGAATTCGGGTGTCGCAAGAGCACCAGAACGGCCACTACCATTGAGTGCAGTTACGTTACCGGTAGCACCGTCAAAGAAGATGGCAAAAGCATCCCCACCGACACCGTTCATATGTGGGCGTACAACGGCCAAGACACCTGCCATCGCGATGATCGCATCTGTTGCAGTTCCACCATCTTGAAGTACTGCTAGGCCTGCCTGTGCAGCCAACGGATGTCCTGCTGAGACAGCTCCATTCACGCCTCGTATGTCTGGTCGATTCTGCGGTGCGTATGATGTCGATGTCGCGGATTCTGGGTCGGGTGAGTCAGGCGCAGCGCATGATGTTAGGCCAACTACCAGGATGGCTATGAATGGTGTCAGGATCGGTCGTTGTCCTCGAAGCGTCATGTTGGTGTCCGATAGGATGGGGTCTACATCTTCTTCACGTTGGTGCCGAGATGTGAAGAACGCCAGGGGCGGTGGTGGCACATGGATTTCTGGATTATCGTTCGGGCCGTTTGTGTCATGATTTAGCGAGTGCCCTGTCTGTGTTATCTGCTAACCCCTCAAAGGAACCACGAAGCAATCGATCCTCGTCGATTCGGATCGCGATCATTATGTCCTGTGCTCATGGTCTTAACGACGCGTATGCTTCCTTTGTCCCACCACTCCTTCCAAGGATCATGGATGACCTTGGGTTGTCGATAACTATGGCCGCGACGTTGGCCGTGAGCTTCTCAATCGCGTCCGCCCTTCCGCAGCCGATATTTGGCTATCTGGCAGATCGAAAGGGGCGCCGAATCTTAGCAGTGGCAGGCCCACTCTTATCAGGAGTTTTTGTCGCATCAATTGGCTTTGCAGGTTCTTTCTGGATGTTGGTCTTGCTTTTGACCTTGGGTGGGTTGGGGAGCGCAGCATTTCATCCACCGGGAGCTTCGTACGCAGTTCGCATTTCGGAGGGGAAGGGTGGGGGTGCCCGCTATTCCATCTTCTCGTTCGGTGGCTCGGTAGGGTTCGCAGTCGGACCTCTGGCGGCAGTGGGGTTAGTCCAGTGGCGAGGCATGGAGGGTCTTTGGCTTGCTATGCTACCGGTTGTCATCCTAATGCCCATATTTTTCTTCGGTCTTCCTAGTGGACGTGCTGAAGTTGCTCAAGTGAGTTCTCCGCCTAGGCTTCGGATGGTCCTGAAACAGCTTGCTGGTCCACTAGGCTTAATTTTTGGGATCAGTGCTACAATGGCGTTCGTTCAACGTGCATTTCTGACGATGGAGCCGATCATCGTTGCTCACTCTGGAGGCTCAGAAACTTTGGGTGCAGTGGCCCTCTCGGTTTACTTAGGGGCACAGGCTTTTGGCACTGTTGCAGGCGGGCTCTTGGCTGACCGCGTCAACCGGGCGTCTCTCCTTGTACATCTGTGTTTTTGGGCGCTTCCTGCGCACTTGTTCGCGATCTGGATGGGCCCTCAGACTGGACTAGGGCTCGTTGCAACTGGGGTGGCTGGATTCCTGGCCATGGCTACTCTGCCTCCGATTGTTGTTATGGCCCAAGAGATGATACCTGGCGCTGCAGCGGTAAGCTCCGGTATCGTGATGGGCCTTGCCTGGGCTACGGGTTCGATTGCTGTGCTCGGTACTGGTGTACTTGGAGACGCGATCGGGCCCCAACAAGCAACTTTGGTCTCAATGCCAATTATCGTTATCGCAATCTTATTGTCACTTCACCCCGCACTTAGGCGGGGTGGGGTAGACTCTGCAGTAGATATCTAGAATGCCACTGCATCTTGTTCCCGTACGAGACAGAAAACTATTTCGACTGGTCAAGCACTCTGTCCCTGTGAAGTTGGTAAAAGGCCGCTCACTCTACACACCTGGGGACCCAGCTCGTGATGTGTTCTTGGTCCACTCCGGATTTATCCGGTTGGTGCTTCCAGGTATGGAAAAAGGAGCCGGGGATCGGACTGTTTCGGTAGCAGTGCCTTCTGAACTTTTCGGGGATGAGGCATTCGTAGAGGGGCATCGGAGGTACGGCGCGGTAGCAGGTTCCACGTGCACTGTATTCCCTTTACCCAAAGGTAAGGTCTTAGCTGGACTCAAAACTGCAAAGAAGAGCCTGAACGCGTACTTAGAAGGGGTGGAGCGTGAGCTGTATCGCCTCAGGCATGCCCAGGGAGGGTCTGGAGGCCCCACAGCATCACAGCGACTTGCTGAAGTCCTTCTTGATTTGGGAGTCCGGTGTGGGGATAAGACCGGACGGGGAATCGACTTGTCAGTCCGATTCACACATCAAGTGTTAGCTGATTTGGCAGGAGCTCACCGGGCTACTGCAACAACACTCATTAATGATTGGTTGTATGACGGTGTCATTGGAACAAAGCCTAATGGATGTTTTCAACTCCTTAAGCCACAGGAGCTTTGGGCTTTGGCAGGATATGACCTTAAGGAGCCAGTTGAGTAGTATTCTCGTTGACCTAAATCCATGTCCCGCCTAGCTTTTTCCTTTCGCTCCTGAGTTCCTAATCGATCACCGGAATCAGTAGGAATTTGCATTATGTCTAAGCGCCACCCTGGCTCTCGCAGAGCACATCAGGAACCCTCTACAGATCCTGATGATAGGTTTATTGCCTGGGTTCTAGAGGTAGGGAATTGGGCTCGAGCCAACCAACAACTCGTCACAATTCTTGGGGTTGTTGTCGCGATTGCCATCTTTGGAGCAGTGTACTACAACGGGTATCGCGGTACACTTGGCGAGCAGGCTGCGGAACAGATCGAATCTGTACACCAATCTATTGTGCTGCAGGATACTGAAGGGGCCAAGAACGAACTCATCACATTTCTGGAGCGTTTCAGCGGTACTGCCTATGAAGGTGAAGCGAGATTGCTGCTAGGCGACCTCTATCTGCAAAGTGCGGATCCTCAACAGGCTCGCCAGGTTCTTGAACCCCTAGGATCATCGCCACGTGCTCCGATTGAGTTCCAGGGTGCGGCTCTTCTTGGTGCCGCATATGAAGAGGAAGGGCGATTGGAAGACGCCGAAGCGACCTATCTCCGTATCGCTGAGCGATCGGAATTGGACTTCCAAGTCCGTAATGCATTGAGTAATGCTGCACGAATTAAGGTGAGCCAAGGTGATGGTGCGGGTGCGATCGAACTCTATCAGAGAGCTTTGGATACCTTTGAGGCGAACGAGCCTGCTCGGGGTATATATGAGCTTCGCATCCAGGAATTGAGGACAACTGGGGTTTCTGAGTAAGCCTCTCACCCTAAAAGCGACGAGTTCTTGGTGTTTCTTGGGTACTACAACTGTGGGCTAGGGTACCTAAGTATTTATGAGCATTAGGTTCGTATAATATATATTATGTTAACCTAGATTGAATATAACTACCTAATTTACGCCATATTACCGTGATCTCTGGTACGCTGACGCGCTAACGTATCCGTACTTGCCAGGGCTCCAGAGCCTTTACGAGTACAGGAGCGGTACCCGGCCCGACCAGCCCCAGTTTAAGGGCCGCGGCATAGGAAACGTCGATTATTCTCAAGTCTGGGTCCACAAACGGGCCACGATCGTTAATTCTGAGAACTACAGAACGCTCATTATCAAGGTTGGTGACTTGAACGTAGCTTGGTAGCGGCAAGGTTCTGTGAGCAGCTGACATCCCGTACATGTCATATGTCTCACCGCTACTAGTACGACG
>CAWVZF010000057.1:0-12266 GCA_963934665.1 uncultured bacterium
CTATGATTAGTTTCCTCTGTAATTCAGTAAGGTTGGCCACGCGAGGTTAAAGCAGCATGCCAGAACCTGAACCCATACGTCCGAACGACGATAAACCGTTAGGCCGGTTCTCTAAGAACACGGCACTCTTCGGGATGATGGTCATTTTGTTCCTAATGGCAGCCAGTTTATTACGGAATGACGATCCGGCGTCAGCCAAGATTTCATACACGGAGTTCCGGTACGAACTCAATGCCGGGAATGTGAATAAGGTGACCGTCACTGATCGCGATATAGCTGGAGATTTTCGTGCTCCAGTGATTAAGGCGGATCAGGAGATAACCCGGTTTCAGCTTACTCTTCCAGGGGAGATGACTGACGGACTCATAGGGGACCTTGAGGCGGAAGACGTCATCATCGAAGCAGAAACGTCGCGACCTAGCTGGGGCCAATTACTGCTGAGTGCGCTTCCTTGGCTGCTATTTATTGCTTTCTGGATCTGGATTTTCCGTACGATGCAGGGTGGTGGTAATCGTGCATTCCAATTTGGTCGATCTAAGGCCAAGCTTATTTCTCCTGACACACCTAAGGTCACTTTCGCAGACGTTGCCGGAGCGGATGAAGCAAAGCAGGAGCTTGAGGAGATTATCGAATTCCTTAAGGATCCGAGTAAGTTCTCTCGATTGGGTGGGCGCTTGCCAACTGGAGTTCTGCTCGTTGGTCCTCCGGGAACAGGTAAAACTCTTCTAGCAAGAGCAGTTGCTGGAGAAGCAGGGCGTCCCTTCTTCCAGATGTCTGGTTCGGATTTTGTCGAAATGTTTGTCGGTGTTGGTGCTTCACGGGTTCGTGATCTTTTTGAGCAGGGTAAAGAACACGCCCCCTGTATAATCTTCGTAGACGAAATCGATGCTGTCGGAAGGCATCGTGGAGCAGGGCTTGGTGGTGGGCATGATGAACGGGAACAGACCCTGAATGCACTCCTCGTTGAGATGGATGGTTTTGAGACGAACGAAGGTGTAATTCTTCTGGCAGCGACCAATAGACCAGATGTACTTGATCCTGCGCTTCTGCGGCCAGGACGTTTTGACCGGCAGATCGTTGTCGATGCCCCAGACGTGAAGGGGAGAGAAGGTATCCTCCGGATTCATGCCAAGAAACTTCCACTTGCCGATGATATTGAGCTTGCACTCATTGCCCGAGGAACACCGGGCATGAGTGGTGCTGATCTTGAGAATATTTGCAATGAAGCTGCGCTCCTCGCAGCTCGTAGAGATGCTGAGAAAGTAGCCATGAAGGACTTCGAGCAAGCCAAGGACAAGGTCATGTTTGGTACGGAGCGCCGAAGCTTAGTTCTCACGGAGAACGAGCGTCGGCTCACTGCGTATCATGAAGCAGGGCATGTGGTCCTTGGATTGAAGATTCCAGGGCTAGATCCGGTCTATAAGGTCAGTATCATTCCAAGAGGACGTGCTTTAGGGATCACAGCTAGCCTGCCGGAGGAGGACCGGCACTCGTACACCAAGGAGTGGATGGAAGGACAGCTTGCCATGCTGTTTGGTGGACGGGTTGCGGAGGAAGTTACCTTCGGACCGAAGGATGTTACGACGGGTGCGGGCAATGACATTGAGCGGGCAACCGCTATGGCCAGAAAGATGGTGATGACTTTCGGAATGAGTGATGTCGTCGGGCTGATATCTGTAGGTGATTCGGAGCAGGAAGTGTTCTTGGGAAGGGAACTTGGCCAGAGGAGGGTTATCTCTGAACACACTGCTAGGTTGGTTGACGAGGAAGTGAAACGTCTCCTAGATACAGCCCACGAACGTGCTCACGAAGTACTAAAGGAACACGGAGATTTGCTTGAGAGTGTGGCGCAGGCGCTCTTAGAACGTGAAACGTTGGGTCGCGAAGAAATCGAGGCTCTTGAGCGGGGCGAAGCACTCCCCCCTCAACCGGTTCCAGCCAGCGAAGAAATCTCTGCTAGCCCACCTGATCCGTTGAAGCAACCTGAAAAAGAAGCTCCACCTCCACTAGGTTTGCCCGGGGCAGATGGGCCGCTCCCAGGACCTGCTACCAGCATTTACGAAGAGCCGGATCATAACAGCGAAGGGTGACGGAAACTTGACCGAGGAGCGCTAGCGGTGGTCCGGATCTGGGAACAACTCGAGTTCTTGACGCCGGGATGGACTGATCTCGTGGAAATCAGTCTTGTGGCGTTCTTGGCTTACCGAATCTTACTAGTCATTCAGCGTACTCGCGCGATGCAGATCATGCTTGGACTAGTTTTGCTTGCGTTCATATACGGTGCCGCTCGCTTGCTGGACCTAGTCTTGATCCGAACCCTCTTAGAGGCGGTGTTTCAGTACGGGGCGATCGCAGCGCTTGTGGTGTTCCAGCCTGAGCTTCGATCGGCACTTGCTCGTCTTGGTCGTAGCAAAATGGTCCGTATTTTCCAGCGTCTGGAAGTGGGGCGAGTTGCAGAAGAGGTGTTAGACGCTGTGATCAGCTTATCTAGTTCAGGACATGGGGCGATCATCGCTATACAACAGGAAATCGGCCTAGATGAATATGCCGAGACTGGAAGCTCGGTTGACGCTCGTGTATCAGCGGAAATCCTCAAAACGATATTTACACCGTATTCACCGCTTCACGATGGAGCTGTTCTAATCTCTGGAGATCAGATCCGCAGCGCAGGTGCTATCCTCCCGCTGACACAGTCGCAGGTTGACCATTCCCTTGGGACACGACACCGTGCGGCTATTGGACTGAGCGAAGAAACGGATGCAATTGTAATTATCGTAAGTGAAGAGACCTCGCAGGTTTCTGTAGCCATTGAAGGCCGCTTGGAGCGAGACCTCGGTGCCGACCGTTTGCGAGAAATCCTGCTAGGTAGACTGCCAATACTAGACACGGCACTTGAACCGGCAGGGGTACGGGCATGAAAACCCAGAATCCATCTGTGTTTTCTTATCAGCATTCATGCGTTGACACTTTCCTCAGACGCACTCTACATTCCGCGGGTATTGTGAGGATCTGTCAGCGCTAGACACAGGTCTAGCGTAGGATTTTCTGTTCGAGCGGTCGGTTCTAAAAATCAATCAGGAGTAGGCCTAAGTGGGCACCCAATACCAGTTGATGACTCTATTTGCGGACGGCGGATTTATGATGTACCCGCTCACGCTGTGTTCGATGATTGCTTTGGGTGTGATTTTTGCCAAGTTCTTCACGCTCCATGTGGCCCACCGTGGTACCGATCGTGTACTGGAAGAAGTAGAAGAGGCTGCTAAGACAGGAGACGTGTCAGCAGCTATTGAGATCTGTCGAGAGACCCCAGGACCGGCAGGTGCGATTCTACTTGCTGGGCTCCGACGAATTCAGACGCGTAGGCTAGCTGCTGGTGAGTTAGAATCTGCAGTTGCGACAACGGGAACTATAGAGCTTGGCTTTCTGGAGCGGGGCCTTGTCATTTTGGCAACGATCGCCAACGTTGCCCCGCTTATGGGCTTTCTGGGTACTGTGGTAGGCATGGTTCTGGCGTTTGCTGCTATTGAGCTGGCCGGCGATGTGGATCCAACTCTTGTGGCTGGCGGTATTAAAGTTGCGTTACTCACTACGGCGGCTGGACTACTTATCGCAGTGCCAGTGAACATCTCATATAACTTTTTTGTTACCCGTATAGACAAGCTGATCGTCGATATGGAACAGGGAACTCAGAAGATCCTCAATCTTGCTTGGGATATGGAGAAAGCTGGGCAGATCCAGATTCTTCGAGAAGGAAGCGATGGTGAAGAGCAGGTGCCGGCTGGTGTGGCAGCTGCAGCTCCAACTTGGGACGCTTCTGCAGATAGGCCGACTCAGCAACTTGCTGTGCCTAAAAACGAGAGTGTGACCAAGAAGGCTTTAGGCTGGCTTACTAGTTTCTTTGCAACGGAAGAATCCGAAGAGGATACAGATTAAGGACTAAGATTTCGAAGTCATATAGCGCTAATCACCACTATTTTGACCGAACTATAAAAAGTATTTAGTTAACAAAACCGGGAGCGGAAATGTCGGTTCTAGGTAACAAGAAATCGAAGGCCAGTAGCGAGGTTCCCACATCGTCGATGGCCGATATCGCTTTCCTACTGCTGATCTTCTTTTTGGTCACTACTACGTTTCCAAAAGATAAGGGCTTGGCAATTGTACTTCCCGAGCCAGGTGAGGAAGCCCAGGTCAGCCAGAAGAACATTCTTCATCTCTTGATTCAATCATCGGGGATTGTGACGGTGAAAAGGGGTGAGAGTCAGCAGGAGCAACAGATGCGGCCGCAAGAGATCGAAGGATTGTGGCGCCAGGAAGTGACTTCAAATCCCAATTTGATTGCTGCTGTAAAGACGCACCCGGATGCTCCTTATAAGTTCATGGTCGATGTTTTGGACGCACTACATTCAGCTAATGCAGAACGTATCTCACTCCAGGTATTAGAGAACTAGATATGGCAATCAAGGGTGGTGGGTTCGAGAAAAGTTCAAAAGCGTCATCAGAGATACCTTCTTCTTCGATGGCTGATATCGCGTTTCTCTTATTGATCTTCTTCATGGTCACTACTGTCTTCCAACGTGACCGTGATCGTCCGATTGAGTGGGCAGAGGCTGAGTCTGCGCAGAAGATCGATGAGAAGCAGAAAAATATCCTTAATATTTGGCTGGAGCGGGAAGGCGGGGTCTACATCAACGACCAACCACATACGATGGAACAGGCTACTACAATTGTTGCCCCTCTCTACGCCGCATCTGAAAGAGCGCTAGTGATCTCAGTTCGCGGCGATCGGGAAGTGCCATACCGCTATATGGACCAGCTGCAAACAGCGCTGGTGAACGCTGGTGTTGTTCGTGTGGTTTTCGCGACACAGTTAGAGCAAAGCATGCAGAGGGAGAGACGATGAGTGATGACGGAGCTGTAACAACCTTCGAAGTCCAAGAGACTGCTAATGAGCGTCTGAAACGGAGTTTTAGTTCCTGGTTTTGGGGGTCCATGATTGTAGCCACGGTCTTCCACTTCTCCGCGTTTGCTTTCTGGCCAGAACTTACCGCGGCGGACTTCTCTTTTGAGTCTGAAGAGTTAGAGGCAATCGAGCTGCCACCAGAGATCGAAATTCCACCACCACCGCAACAGATAGCTCGTCCAGCTACACCGGTGATGGCATCTGCAGACATTGACGAAGATATAACCATTGCTCCGACCAC
Organism: uncultured bacterium; assembly: GCA_963934665.1. Lineage (GTDB taxonomy): Bacteria > Gemmatimonadota > Gemmatimonadetes > Longimicrobiales > Gaopeijiaceae > UBA1142. The sequence continues at coordinate 5,202 of CAWVZF010000057.1, forward strand.
TTTTGAGGACAATCCGGTCGAAGATTTACCTCCGCCCCCTGAAGAGCAGATTGTAGATATTTCGGCGGCGCCGACCTTTACTCCCTTTACAGTGGCTCCGGATATCCAGAATAGAGCAGAAGTTATCCGGGCCATGGAACGTGAGTATCCACCTCTTCTTAGGGATGCGGGCATCGGTGGCACTGTTCAGGTATTTTTCTTCATTGATGAGGAGGGTACTGTTCAGCAGTTCCAAATCAATGAGAGTTCTGGACACCAAGCACTTGATGATGCAGCACTAGCTGTGGCAGGAGTGTATCGTTTCTCGGCGGCATTAAACCGAGATAAGAGGGTTCCTGTGTGGGTCTCTTTCGGGATTACATTCCAAGTCCGCTGATACGGAGCCTTAAAGGATCCAAAGGGACCCCGCCGGAGCTCCGGCGGGGTCCCTTTCGTTTACTTAGTGCCCTATGGAATCGAATACTACGATGAATCCCAGCTATGAGAGACGTCTCTCCAAGACACTCCCTCAAGTTCATGACCGCATCGCTGAAGCCACGGATGCTTCCGGTCGTGAGTTCGATAGTGTGCGCTTGGTGGCGGTCACAAAAGCGCACCCAGTAGAGGCAGTATCAGCTGCGTTGGCTGCAGGGTTAACCGATTTGGGTGAAAACCGGGTAGAAGAACTTGAGGAAAAGGTTCGTGAGTTCGGGAGAGATTTTGCCACCTGGCACATGATTGGGCATTTGCAGAGTCGTAAAGCAAGGCGAGCTTCTCAGCTTGCGCATCTGATTCAGTCAGTCGATTCAGTAAAACTTGCAACTCGCATCTCCAAATTTGCTCAAGAACAAGGAGTAACAGTCCGGATTTTGACACAAGCGAATACTTCTGGGGAGCACTCAAAGAGTGGTTTTGATATGGCTTCGGCGGTGGATGATATCTTGTGTGTAGCTGAGTTTCCGGGTATCCGAGTCGAAGGCTTAATGACAATGGCTCCGTTTGGGGCTGATGATAAGAAATTGACCAGTACGTTTAGGGCTTTGCGAAAGATTCACGGACAATTACAGGCTCAAGGGGATGCGGTGGGTCCCGAGCTATCTATGGGCATGACTAACGATTTCGAAATAGCAATCCGAGAGGGAAGCACTATGGTTCGGGTTGGTACGGCACTCTTTGGTGCACGCACATGAATATGAGCTATCCCGAGTTACCGGACACGCTGATCCAGATAGAAAAGGAAACCCTCAAGCGTTGGAAAGAGGAAGATCTTTTTCGCGAATCTCTTGCGGCGAACGAAGGTGGGGAGCCGTTCGTGTTCTATGAAGGCCCGCCAACCGCCAATGGACGTCCTGGGTTACACCATGTAATTGGCCGAACAATCAAAGATCTAGTCTGCCGCTTTCATTCGATGGAAGGCCGGACTGTAACCAGGATCGCTGGGTGGGATACCCACGGCCTACCGGTGGAAATAGAGGCAGAGAAAAAGCTTGGGATAAGTGGTAAGCCCGAGATCGAAGAGCTTGGTATCAAGGAATTCAATCAAGCGTGTAAGGATTCTGTTTTTACCTATAAGGAGGAGTGGGAGGAACTCAGCGAAAGGATTGGCTACTGGTTGGAATACTGGAGACCGTACGTAACTTTTCACCCTGACTACATTGAATCAGTCTGGTGGATAGTCAAAGAATTTGCTGAGAAGGGGTTACTCTACCGTGGCCACAAAAGTGTTCCGTATTGCCCACGTTGTGGAACAGCGCTCTCATCTCACGAAGTAGCGCAAGGGTATAAGGAAGTCGAGGACCCTTCACTCACATTCATTGCCCACATCGTAAATGATCAAGGTGACCCGGATCCGGCGGGTCGCGCTTTTTTGGTCTGGACTACAACCCCTTGGACTGTTCCTTCTAACACTGGGTTAGCAGTCCATCCGGATCTCACTTACGTAGAGGTCTTGAGCGATGACGGCTGTTACATAGTTGCTGAGAGCAGAGTGGAAGCTCTGTTCGGCGAAACAGCCACAGTCGGCACGAAGTGGAAGGGAGTTGAGCTAGCAGGTCTCCGTTATGAGCGGCCGCTAAACCTCGTTCCTGATCCTGAAGATAGTGGTAATGGTTGGACTGTCGTTGTGGAGGACTTTGTCAGTGCTGAAGAAGGCACTGGCGTTGTTCATATGGCTCCTGCGTTCGGAGCAGATGACTACGTAGCTGGCCAGAAGCATGGTCTTCCTATGATCAACCCAATCGATGCTGCCGGTTGCTTTATAGATAGCACCTCCTTAGTAGGCGGTCAGTTTGTTAAGGATGCTGATCCTGTTTTGGTCGATGAACTTCGCGCGCGGGAAAAGCTTTTTGAGGTTGGACGAGTAACCCACAGTTACCCACACTGTTGGCGTTGTGCATCACCTCTTCTATACGTTGCTCGAGACTCTTGGTTTGCCGCTACGTCACGCTTTCGAGAGACCCTTCTAGCGAACAATGACCAGGTAAAGTGGTATCCGCCGGAGGTAGGCGAGAACCGTTTCGGCGAGTGGCTCAGGGGTAATGTTGATTGGGCACTTTCACGTGACCGCTATTGGGGCACTCCACTTCCAGTCTGGGTTTGCGACGAAGATCGGGATCATCTTAGGTGGATTGGATCCTTCTCTGAATTGTCTGAACTAGTTGGAAAACTGCCGGACGACTTTGATCCTCATCGTCCGTTCATTGATGACTATAGCTGGCCCTGTGCTGAGTGCGAGGGAACGATGAGGCGTGCACCCGAGGTTATTGACGTATGGTTCGATTCAGGTGCAATGCCATTCGCACAGTGGCACTATCCCTTCGAAAACAGGGACGAATTTGACACGCACTTTCCAGCTGACTTTATCTCAGAAGGACTAGATCAGACTCGGGGCTGGTTCTACTCGCTCCTAGCTATCTCGACCTTGCTAGGGAGAGGCACTCCATTCAAGAACGTGATCGTCAATGATCTCGTCTTAGATGCAGAAGGTCAGAAGATGTCCAAGTCGAAGGGGAATGTGGTCAACCCTTGGGATGCAATTGAAGAACACGGTTCTGATGCTCTGCGTTGGTACTTCATCACTTCTTCGAATCCTTGGGTCCCTAAGCGATACGATTCAATGGGAGTCAAAGAGGTGGCCCGCCGGTTCTTCGACACGCTTTTTAATACCTATCGATTCTTCACACTTTATTCTTCTGCGGAGGAGTGGTCTCCATCAGATGCTGACCCCTTACCAGGGGAACGGACGTTGCTGGATAGATGGCTTTTGTCGCGGTTGGATTCTGTGGTTTCTATGGTGCGACAAGATCTAGAAGCCTACCAAATCACCCGCGCCTATAGGGCTCTGGGCGATTTCGTTGTGGAAGATCTATCTAATTGGTACGTGCGCAGAAGTCGTCCTCGATTTTGGGGAAATAGTGATATTCAGGATACGAGAGCGGCATTCAGAACTCTATGGGAGGCTTTGGGCATTGTAACCCGGCTTGCTGCCCCGATCATTCCTTTTGTATCTGATTGGATGTACCGAGCCCTCACCAATCAAAGTGTGCACCTACAACGCTTTCCAGAAAAATCCCAATTAATTAATGAAGATCTAGAACAGGAAATGTCGGCTGCGCGTCTACTGGTTTCACTTGGTCGGGCGGCTAGGGAGGAGGCGCAGATCCGGGTGCGGCAACCTCTAAGATGTGCCGAGGTGATTTTGCCACAAGGAAAGAAACTTTCTAGCGAAGTTCTCAGTGTCGTCCGCGAAGAGCTCAATGTGAAGGACGTAATTTTCCGGACTAGCTTGGAAGGTCTTGTCACGCTCGTGGCGCGGCCGAACTACGCTGCTCTTGGACCAGTATTCGGAAAGGCGACGAATACCGCTGCCGAAGTTATTCGAGCACTATCTCAGGAAAAACTGAAGGAATACCGAGACGGGGGGATAGTAGAGATTTCAGTTGATGATCAACTCTACCGTTTGGCGGATGGAGATGCGGAGATTGTTCAGGAAGCTTCGGGGACCCTTTTAGTGAAGGGGGAGGGCGCGACGACTTTGGCGCTCGATACCGAACTCGATGAAGAACTGCTGAACGAAGGCATTGCTAGGGAGCTTGTGAATCGGGTTCAGCGGCTCCGGAAGGATGCAGGTCTGAAGATTACCGATCGTATCGAGTTAGGCATAGCGGGCGAATCAGGATTACAGGATGCAACTACCTTGCACAGAGAGTTTATCTCTGGGGAAACGCTTGCGCTTAACCTGGTTGTTGATAGAGAGATTGACGGTGAGAAATTCGCTCACCTACGGGAAGTTGAAATCGATGACATGCTTGTGCAGATCGGATTGAGCATGGTAAAAAAGTAAGCAACTGTGGAAGCACAAACACACAACTTGATAGTCCGAGAGACTGAGGTTGGGCGGGTCGATCGGATATTGGCTGACCGCCTCGGTTTGTCGCGGACTCGCGTACAGAAACTACTTCTCGAGGGGCTTGTTTCTGTAAATGGAGAACCTGCGAGAAAGTCCTTAATTCTTGCTATTGGTGATGAACTCGAAGTGGTCGTTCCGCCTGTACAACCGGTAAACATGATCGCTGAAGAGATACCCCTCAACATAGTACATGAGGATGATGCTCTGGTGGTTGTCGATAAGCCCGCTGGGATGGTTGTTCATCCGGCTCCGGGTCACCGGTCGGGTACGATGGTTAATGCTCTATTGTACCATATCTCAGATCTTTCTGGGGTCGGAGGAAGACTGCGTCCCGGGATTGTTCACCGGCTCGACCGAGACACATCTGGTCTCTTGGTTGTAGCAAAAACAGACCAAGCGCATCATTTCCTCTCGGACGCTCTCAGGGAGCGACAGGTCAAGCGTATCTACCGCGCGGTCATTTGGGGCCACCTCTCGACGAATATGATGACTATCAACGCATCGTTGGGTCGAGATTCGAAGGATCGGAAGCGCATGGCTGTGCGAGAGGATGGTCGAGTTGCGATCTCCCACCTTAGGGTCCGCGAACAGTGGGCACGGGCAGATTTTCTTGATGTTCGTCTTCAGACGGGTAGAACACACCAGATCCGGGTACACCTTGCTCACATCGGTCATCCTGTCGTCGCTGATCCCCTTTACGGAGCGGGGTGGGAGCGGGGCATGGGAGGAGCTCAGAGGGCATGGGCTCGTGAGTTGGCGCGTCGCGTTCCCAGACAGTTTCTTCATGCGGCAGAGCTCAGCTTCGAGCACCCGGTAACCGGAATAGAGATGCATTTTGAAGCGGATCTCCCAGATGATTTATCTAGTGTTGTAGCATGGGCACGAAGTGAACTCAGCTGATTTGCTAGGGGTTATTCTTTGGAGCAAGGCACCTTTCTTAGCTCCTTGAGGAGCAGATAGAATGCGAGTGAGTGTTCTCTCTACTCGTGGTGTTGGTCCATTCATACTATCCATCACGATATTGGTAGCTGCTACTCCCAACCAAGAAAACTTGACTGACTCACTAGCTGGTGAGCCTTATCGTCGGATTAGTGGAGCGCGCGCATTTATAGATTTCACTGCTGAGGATTCACTGGTTGCTGCAGCAGTTCTGGGATTCTTGGATGGGCAAGCTGCCTTACCAGGACTTCCAGACTCTGTACCTGGTGCTGTCCGGGCAGTATTAGCTCATTCGCTTGAAGCCTTCGACGAAGTTACGGGGTCAGTCATTCCAGAGTGGAGTGCAGGCGTAGCAATACCTCGACTTAGCACTTTGGTTGTGACGACGGCAAAGGGGTCCCGCTTACTAGATTCGGAGGGGAGGCGTACACTCCGACATGAGTGGGCTCATCTTGGTTTAGCGGACGCGCTTGAGGGCTTACGGGCTCCCCGATGGTTTGATGAAGGCTATGCTCAGTGGGCATCAGGTGGTTTCGATGCCATGGAAATTTGGAAGCTGAGGTTGCTCTTAGCGCTAGGGAAGGCCCCATCGATGGACTCTCTTACACTACGATGGCCATCGGGCCGAGCTGAGGCAGAAGTTGCTTATCTCTTATCTGCTAGCGCAGTTACCTACCTTCTCGGTGAGAGTGGAGATCGAGGGCTCAGAATCTTCTTAGATCGCTGGCGTGAGGATGAAGCCTTTGAACCTGCCTTTAGGTTCGTGTTTGGTCTTACCACCAGTCAGTTTGAGGAAGACTGGAAGAAGCATGTTAAGGACCGATACGGTTGGCTCTTTGTCTTAAGTCATTCAGCTATCTTTTGGATGGTGTTGGCACTCATCTTGCTTCTAGTTGTACAAGTGCGCCGAACCAGAAACCGGGAAAAGATGGCGAGGCTCAGGGCTAGAGAATTGCCTGAGCAGCCAGCGTACTGGATACAAGTGATTGGGGGAGATACTTCAGATGAGGATAGTTATGAGTCACGATAGGTGCAGAATAGGGATCTTTGGGGTATAAGAGGAACTATGAGTCGCCGGATAATGATCGTCGATGACGACAAGGATGCCCTTGAGGTCTACAGGACCCGCCTAAGTCACGCTGGGTTTGATGTGGAGGTCGCTGAAAGTGCTGAGCAGGCACTTTCTCGGGTAAAGAAATTTGATCCAGGTCTAATTGTGACAGACGTACGAATGTCTGGTATGACCGGGCTAGAACTTCTGAGCAAGATTCGGGAGGCTATGGAGGGCGTTTACGTTGTCGTCATGACAGGTCATGACGACATGGAAACTGCAGTGACGGCGATGAAGTCGGGCGCTTTCGATTTTCTCGTAAAGCCAGTTGATCCAAAGGCACTACAAGCTCTAGCAGAACGCTGTTTCCGTGAACTCAATGAGGACGATGAGGGTCCGGATACTGAAACTGAAGAAATTACTCTTCGCAGCGGTCAGCTCATTGGCCGTGATCCCAAGATGGTTGAGATCTACAAGACGATTGGTGTCCTAGCACGAAACCGTGCAACTGTCCTTATTCGTGGTGAGACGGGAACCGGTAAGGAGGTTATCGCACGTGCGATTCACCAGCACTCTGCATTTTCTGAAGAGCCATTTATTGCAGTCAACTGCACAGCATTAACAGATACGCTGCTGGAGTCAGAGCTTTTTGGGCACACAAAAGGTTCATTTACAGGAGCAATTAGCT
>CAWVZF010000058.1:0-12106 GCA_963934665.1 uncultured bacterium
CAGGAGCCCGCGCTCAAAACCCCTCGATCACCAGACATTCCAAGAACCTTGGCAGCATTACGGGTCATCCCGCACAGTGCCTCTTCTGGGCTGAGTCCAAACAAGACGCAAGCCATGTTCATGGCAGTGAGCGGTGAGTTGATCGGAGATGACCCGGGATTCAAGTCGGTAGCAATCGCCATTGAAACGCCATGCAAGCGTAACGCATCAACAGGGGGTACCTGATCTTCACCCAGAAAGTAAAAAGCCCCCGGCAACAGCACGGCACTCGTCCCCGACTTTGCCATTGCCTGGATTCCAGCCTCTGAAGCGTACTCGAGGTGGTCTGCTGACAGAGCCCCTACTCGTGCCGCCAAAGCTGCTCCCCCAGAGTCCGACAGCTGATCTGCATGCACCCTAATCGGCAGACCGTGCTGCGTACCCACTGCGAATACTCTTTCACATTCTTGGGGAGTGAATGCAATTCCCTCACAAAAAGCATCGATCCCGTCAGCCAACCCCTCGTCCATCACCCTCGGTATCATGGTTCCACAGATGAGGTCAATGTATCCTGACCGATCATCCGTATACTCGGGAGCAAGGGCATGGGCTCCAAGAAATGTTGTGCGAACAGCCACTGGGTGTTCCACATCCAGGCGTCTCGCTACACGGAGCATACGCAACTCTGTCTCAACATCGAGACCGTAGCCTGATTTCACTTCAACAGTTGTTACACCGAAAGACTCCAACGTGCTAAGTCTCTTTGAGGCGGCCGAGAAAAGTTCCTCGTCTGTCGCTGCGCGTGTGGCTCTAACAGTTGAAGCTATGCCTCCTCCTCCACGCGCAATCTGCTCATAACTAGCACCCTGAAGTCTCATTTCGAATTCCCGAGCTCGATTGCCAGCAAATACCAAATGAGTGTGGCAGTCGATCAAACCAGGAGTAACCCAACGATCTTTGGCATCCAGAATGCTCGCCGCACCTTCTCTTAATTCTGAAGGGAGTTCCGACATAGCCCCAACCCACTCGATTCGATCCCCCGAAATCGCTACCCCACCATTGGCAATCTCGCCATACGGCAAAGCATTCTGTTCGCTTTCATCCATAGTAGCGAGCATCGCATTTTCGATTAATAGATCGCAGGAGACCACATCAACCCCCCATTAGCGCTAACTTGCGATGTCAATCTACACTCGATGGCCATGACCGACCTCTTTTTCAACTCCGCGTTCCTACCCTCGGGCTGGGAGCACTCAGTCAGGATTACAGTCTCAGAGAATGGCTGGATCCAGGCGATTACGTCCGGAGCATCCTCCGACGGATGCGAAAACGTGCCTGGCATCGCTGTGCCAGGAACACCCAATCTTCACTCACATGCATTTCAGCGCGCGATGGCTGGACTAGCGGAGCGAGGCACTTCTAACACAGACACGTTTTGGTCTTGGCGAGAACGCATGTACGCATTCTTGGAACGGTTGTCTCCGGAAGACGTGGAAGCGATCGCTGCCCAGCTGTACGTGGAGTTGCTCCGCCATGGCTTCACCTCGGTGACTGAGTTTCACTATCTCCGGAATAACGTCGATGGCAGCACCTATACAGATCCGGTGGAAATGGGCCAACGAATTCTAAGTGCCGCTGATCAAGCAGGTATCGGTACCACACTTTTACCTGTGCTCTATCGTTCTTCAGATTTTGGCAACAAGCCACCCACTCCGGAACAAAAACGCTTCCTGGCCGACGTCGATGACCTCATCGGTGATATAGCTGCTCTGAAGGACTCTACAGCGAACAACCCGCAATATCGGATCGGCTTAGCTGTCCATTCACTGCGGGCGGTTTCGCCCGCTGATCTCGCCCACGCTGTCAGCTCGTTTCGGGATATTGATAATGAGGGCCCAATTCATATTCACGTAGCTGAGCAAACAAGAGAAGTGGACGATTGCCTGGCATGGTCGGGCGCGCGTCCAGTAGAGTGGCTCCTTACTAATGCGCCAATCGATAAATACTGGTGCACGATCCATGCAACCCACATGACAGCTGAAGAGGCGACCGCTCTCGCAACTTCAGGGGCTGTTGTGGGACTTTGTCCAACTACCGAGGCGAATCTAGGTGACGGACTATTTCGGTTTGAGGATTTCTCCAAGGCCGAAGGCAACTGGGGTGTGGGCACCGACTCCCATGTCAGCGTAAGCCCCATCGCGGAACTTCGGTTGCTTGAATATGGACAACGAATCGCTCGGCAAGAGCGAAACATCGCTGCTGGTGCTCAAGACCAGTCCACTGGAAGAGCACTCCTTCAACATGCTTGGGCCGGGGGATCACAGGCATCTGGTAGATCGATAGGAGCGCTTGAAGTAGGACGGCGTGCTGACATCCTTAGTCTCGATGAGAATCACCCTGCCCTAGTGGGACGAACGGGTGATGAGATCCTCGATTCATGGATCTTCTCGGGTGAACACACACCTGTTCAGAATGTCATAGTCGGCGGAAAATGGGTCATCCGTAATGGACATCACGAACGTGAGGAAGAAATCCTCAATAACTATGCGACTGTACTGAGACGGCTTAGCAGCTAGTTCCATCACTCTAAAATCGAAATAGATATGACGAGTTTACAATTCCATCCGGTAATCAAGCGCCCGAGCTTGTTTGCTATTTGGGCAATTCTAGCGATGTCAGTCCCTCCCTTAGTCTCCGCTCAAGAGATTACGCTCAAGTGGGGTTTTGTAGAGGGGAGTGAGCAGGTTCTGCAGTTGACCAATCGCATGGAGATATCGATGCCAATTGGCTTCGCCTCTCAGGTGATGGACCAATCAATACGAATGCGTCAAACCGTACAGAGTGTTGAGTCGAACGGAGATGCAACGGTCACGGTTACGACCGAACATATCCGTATGGAAGGGATCGGACCTGGTGGCGACCAACTTTACGATTCTGACTCAGGTGATATTCCGACCGATCCAGCAATCCTGGGTGCCGCTGCGATGGTGGGACAGGATTATTCTATGGTTGTCGGAGCAGATGGCACGGTAAAGTCGATCCAAGGAATTGAAGAATTGGTCGAGAGTATGCGAAGCTCATTCCCACCTGAGGTTGCTCCAATGTTGGGTGAAATGTTCAACGCGGAGACCCTCACTGAAATTGCACAACAGGGCGTGCAAATCCTTCCTGAGGACCCGATCAGTCCAGGAGGTTCATGGCAAACATCTTTCACCATGCCGAACCCACTGTTAGGGGAAGTGATTAATACCATCACCTTCGTTCTTGACGGGATAGAAGAACGAGACGGACGGACGGTAGCGCTCCTCTCGAGTACTGGGGAGATCGTCACTGTGACTCCGGAAGATCTAGCAGGACTGCCGATGGAGATGGACGTGGATGCCGAGATGACCGGCTTCTTGATCTTCGAGCTAGATCGCGGCCTAGTGCTCTCATCCTCCACCACGACTGAGATGACCATGACAATGTCTGGACCAGATGGATCATCGATGACGATGCCCATGACAACCACCGGCAGCCTGGAACTCGTCGAGTACACCCCTAGGAGTTAAGAGTTGGCATATCATGGGATCCCAACTCATCCTAGATTCTGCCCCCTTCATCCCTAAAGAACAGTCTTAAAGGAGAGAAAATATGACTTTGGTCATCTTTGAACTCGAAGCTAAGGAAGGTCGGATAGACGACCTAAAAGCTATGCTCAGAGAAGCCTTGCCAGATACCCGAGCATACCCAGGATGCTACGACCTTTCCGTATTCGCTGATCCAGATGGGAAAACCCTCTTGCTCGTCGAAGCCTGGGACTCCCAGGAGGCTTATGAGCGGTACTTCGCCTGGAGAGCGAATCCTGGTCCTGGCTTTGCATCGCTAGAAGATCTAGGGCCACTGGTCGAGGGTGAACCGGCACCCCGATTCTTGGAGCCAGCCGGGCTGTAACTGAGACGTTTCAGCTGAGCGCATCCCATTTAGCAGAACCGAAGAAAGAGGGAGAACGATATGACTCTGGTGATCTTTGAATGCGAAGCAAAAGAAGGCTGCATGGATGAACTGAAGTCCACACTAAAAGGACTCTTGCCTGATACCCGCGCCTGGCCAGGCTGCTACGAGGTTGCGGGTTTTGCTGATCCAGATGGAAAGACTTTATTGTTTGTCACTAAATGGGAATCTAAAGAAGTCCATCAAGCATATCTGGGTTGGAGAGCGAATCCTGGTCCTGGGTTTACATCGCTAGAAGATCTAGCCACGCTAGTTGCCGGTGAACCCACTTTCCGATACCTGGACCCAGCTGGGCTGTAACTCAGAATTCTTGAGGTAATGGATTCAGTTAAGCCGCCTGAAACGGAGATGCACGACCCGTCCTGCATCTAACTCGAATCCGGTAACCCCACCTCTTTCACGAGAAAATCTGAAGGTCCGGCTACCGGCAGCGAGTGTGTCTCCTGAAATCCGCTGCAGTTCGCTTTCAGCGTTGGACCCCATGTGAACAACTAGGGACCCGCCTGTATTCACGAACTCGTAATTCACGTCTAGCTCCGGGCTGTAATACGTTCCGAGGTACGGGCTGGGATCACTTATTTCGCTTGGCTCAGTTCTTTCACGTCTATCCTCAGCTTGGAGGCTCGGCTCTTCGGAGACCGGGGCTAGGTGCTCGGCAAGCACGATATCAGCGACCTGAATGGCACGACCAGAAGGGCTGGCATCTGCCCGATTACAGAGTGTGACGATACTGGTACTCTGAGAAGGAAAACGAAGCACGTCGGCCCGAAATCCCACCCAACTTCCGCCATGTCCGATTGTCGCTAGGCCGCGGTGCTCGCCGTGACTCTGGCCAAGTGCATAAGAGATCTCCTCTCCTGAGTTGAGGACTCCTCTCGTTTCAAGTATTGGGGTAAGGCCAGACCTGATCCCATCCTGTTCGAGCGCTGTGACCCAATGAACCATATCATCGATCGAGGTATACACACCGCCATCCCCAATCATATCGAGCGTTGTCATATTTGTTCGAAAACCATCTCCGCGAGGCGAATACCCGTCTGCTCTGAGTGGGACGATGTGGTTGTGGTCGTCGTGGAAGTGTGAATGACTCATCTGCAGTGGCCTGAACAGAACCTCCTCTGCGTAATCCTTGAATGGCTTGCCCACTGCTCGTGCCACGGCCTCGGTTGCCAGCACATAACCTGAATTGCTGTACAGGTACTCAGACCCTGATGGGAAATTAAGTTCTTCTTGTAGTGCTTGAACCTCGATGAGCTCAGCTACGGTATAGAAATCATCACCCCGAAGTCCCTTCAGGCTCATCAGAGTGATGTAATCCCTCAATCCACTGGTATGGTTTAACGTATGCCGTAGCGTGAGGGGTTCTCCGTAATCGGGTAATTCTGGAATCCATTTCTGGAGTGGATCCTCCAAATCGAGATATCCCTCCATCGCAGCTAGGGCAGCGACTGCCGCTGCAAACTGCTTCGAAACCGATCCGATCCTGAACACAGATGTGGTATTGATCGGGATGTCGTGTTCGAGATTAGCCATACCATAGCCACGTCCGTAAACCAGTTGACCGGATTGTACGACCCCTAGAGCGCATCCTGGAGTTTCGGAGTTGAAATCGGCGAAGACGTTATCGATGGCAGTTGTATCAAAATCCCCTTGTGCACAGGCAATCATGGGTATGACAAAGACCGCAGCTAACAGTCTGGCATACTTCCTAAATCCGTGTTCCATCAATTTTCTCCCCTTCGAAGTACACGCCCCGGTCGATTGCCGGTAACTCCTTCCGTGTTGTAAACACGAGCCCCGTTCACCCAAACCCCAACGACACCTATAGACGTCAAATTTGGCTCATCTGGTGTCGCCCGGTCTAGAACCGTCTCGGCATCGAAAAGCACGAGGTCGGCGAAATAGCCTTCTTTGATCTCACCTCGCTCCGAGAGTCCAGTATTTTCTGCCGCTAATGAACTCATTTTTCGGATCGCAGACTCAAGTGACAGCTCCCCACGCTCACGCACGTGTCGGCCCAGTACGCGAGTAAAGCTCCCGTAGCCACGTGGATGGCGACCATTCAGACCTCCATCACTTGAGACATTCGTATAGGGCCAGGAAAGAAGTTCGGCTATATCGGTCTCGGTCATGCTCCTCGCTATGATGCTCTCTCGACCATCGCTGGCTTCGGCTTCAGCAATCAATTCTAGGTAGACGGTGACTGCATCTTTGCCACGAAGCTCTGCGATCTCCGCTAGTGACATCCCGACATAAGAAGGATCAGCCCCAAACGCCGCGATAAACATCCCCTCCGGGGGCGCGAGTTCTTCAAGTGCGAACGTGGCAGCCTCTCGCGTGAACTCTCGACCAGGGAAAAGAACCGTCATCGTTGACTGCCAAAACTCGTACGGATAGACGTCAGCTGTCACATTAATGCCTTCTTCTCTGGCCGCGTCGAGCATAGAAAGCACCCTGCCTGTTTCTCCCCACAAACTCTTCATCGCAAGCTTCATATGTGAGACCTGCACTGGGATACCTGTCTCCCGACCGATGTGCAGGAGTTCTTCCAGAGCTGAAAAGAATTCCCGGTCCTCGCTTCGCATGTGGCTGATGTAGCGTCCTCCGACGGAAGCAGCGATACGGGCCAGTTCCACGACCTCATCTGTACTTGAGTAGATGCCCGGGTCGTACTCGAGTCCGGTGGATAGCCCGAGCGCTCCTGATTGGAGCTCACCCTCGAGCAGTACCTTCATTCCCTCAATTTCTTCCAGGGTGGCTTCGCGCCGAAAATCATCGCCCATCACCCTTCTACGAATAGAGTTGTGCCCCACGTACGCAGCCACATTCACGGCGACGGTTGCTGTTTCCATCCTGGTGAAAAAGTTGGAGAGAGGCAGCGGTGAGCCACCATCCTGACCCGCAATGATTGTCGTGATACCCTGGCTAACAGCTGCAAGCGCACCACCTTCCTCGAGTCCACCATCATGGTGGCTATGTGTATCGATGAACCCAGGTGCTAGCACCAAATTGGTCGCGTCGATCTCGGTCTCCGCATCCGTTGGTGTCAAACTTCCAACCTCCAGAATCCGATCACCGCGAACACGAACGTCGGCCACCCGCCCAGGCTCACCCATCCCATCGACCACATATGCATTCGTGAAGATCAGATCAGAGGATACGCTTCCAGGCTGTGTGTCACATCCGCTTAGAAGCGTGAGCACAGAGATACATATAATGGGCAGCAAACTAAGTTTCTTCATGTTCTGTCTCTATTCAATGTTTTTCAGAGTCTCTAGCAATTTCGTTGTATCTCTATCCCTAGCGTCTCGCTTGCCAGGCACCACTCGCGAAGCCCGTCAGCGCAGATCCCGCGATGAACCCGCCCGCCGCGATATACATTGGACTCTCTGCATCTTTTCCGAATCTTCGAGTCAACTGACTTCGAATGATTAATGCAACAACTGCCGTCCAGCCCGCAATCGGATTCAGGATCAATAGCCCGGTAGCGAGCAAAACACCCAACTGCCGTGATGGGCCTCCTACCCACTGAATCAGTGCTCCAGGGATCGCCCAAATAAGCAGCGACTTGGCAAGCAACGGATCCGCTCCTGCCGAGATCGTAGCTGCAACCACACGATCGAGAGGTGGAATGAGATCTGCCTGGAAATAACTCTCATAAACCATCAGTACGAGCGCCCCAGCTACTCCGAACCCTATGAGTTCTGCCCAATACTGTTGCTTTCTCCCAGCTCGTTCCCATTCCGGATCCCGACCCTTGCCTCGCAAGATCCAGCCAGCCTTGAGATCATAGCCCATGTCGGCGAATGCCGGACCGGTCGATGAAACAAATCCCACAAGAAGCGCCAGGGGAATCTCCGGGAATCCGGCCAAGATCCCGATCACCAAAAAAATCAATGCCGTCGCGAAGGCAGGAAACCAGCCGGCGTGCATCGCTGAAAGTCCAACAACAAGTTCCGAGGCCAGGGCAGCAAAGGCAGCGAATACGATGAACCCCAGGATCATGCCGACACTCATCTCGGAAGCCGCCCCACCTGACAGAAGTAGGCCAGCTGCTGCCAAAGCGAATGCCATAAAACCAACCATCAATACCCGGTTCGTGCGCGAAGGACGCGAACCCTTAGCTCCACTGCTGTCGCTTAGATTGCCTCTTACGATCATCACCACCTGAATGAGGGCCACGGCACCCGCTCCGACCATCAACCCATGGGGCATATATATCTCACTCAGGTCGACCCCTATTACTGCTGGCGCGTAACCTCTGAGTAACAGGCCGACTGCAAACATGGAGAGTGCGTAGGCGTTCCCGATCCAGCAGACCCCAAAAACGTCCATCGGGATACCGAAGAGTTGTCCGACTCCTCCAACAGATCCACCTGCCAACAGAAGTCCTGCCCTCCGCCCTCCTTGGTCGCCAGCGATCAGGACTTCAGCTGTGGCAACACCAGAAGGCCAAAGTCCTGAAGCAGGATAGGCCGGTGAATCAAAGATCCGGTAAAGAATCGTTGCATCAATTACTAGTCCGGCAAATGCACCAATAAACATAGGGAGCACAAGATCTGGCCTACCCAAGACCCAAGGGATCCCGATAGGGAGCAGCAACGCGTTCGCCCCCCCGAACGTTGCGCCTGATATGACCGTTTGCAGGATGTTTTGTCGCTCTAGGCTGCCGAATGGACGGAACACCGCTAAGGGGATGCGGGCCAAGGTCATCGCCACGATCGCACCGATTACCGAACTATTTGGCGTGATTCCAACACGGGTAAGAAGCTGGATACCAATCACACCACCGAGGACAGCCATCAGTAGGCCCAAGACCAGAGTAGCTGGCTCGAAGATCGAAGGATGCTTCCTGCCCTCTCTAGTTCCCTGATCCTGTGGGAAGTCACTCATACGATCTGCGCGATCCCAGCTCCGACCAGTCTACGAGCGAGCAGCACCGGTTTTCCAGTTGAAGCAGACAATGCAGTCCGCTGTGCTTCCGTGTAGCCCATACAATGCATCACGATGACGTCGCAATCGCTTAGGCCTTGGGCCGCACCGGCAAGTTCATCTCCCTCATAAGGGGAAGCGGCCGCGAATCGCAGTTCCTGGTCCGCCCTCGGCTTGTAGTGAAATTCTTGGCTCTGTTCTATGAGCGGGACAAGGACGCCAATACGCTGTGCGCCCGCACAAATCGCATCAGTGCCATGATCAACCAGATGCTGTGCATCGAGAAAGAGTCCGCCGAAGTGAAGATCTGAAAATTCACCTGTACAGAGTAAAACAACGGCCAGATAGTCCTCGGGGTTGATCTCATCGAGCATGTCCTGTAACTGACGAGCAATCCAGGATTTTCTGACGACCGCCTGCCTGCCATCCCCGAGTCGAGTAACGAGACGATGGTCAGAGGCCTCGGGACGCAGTCGCTGAATTTCTTCTTCGGGCTGACCATCCAGTGCTCCGAACTCCTGCACTTGGATCGTATCCGGAAGCCAACAGGTCAGTTCCGGTATGATATCATTCCGAGGAGTCTGACCTATGGTCAGGAGAGCGAGGCTTGAATTCATGGCCGACAGCTTATGTCGTCCAAGGGCACTGTGTCCACGAAAGCCTCTATTATCTTGTGACGCTCAAGGGCCGCCGGTATCCTCGCCCGATATTCAACCAGATAGCCACTAGATGTCATAAATGAGAGAAATCACCGAACGAGACCTCGAGTTACTGGCAACAGGAGCTTGGATCCTGGGCGCCGGTGGTGGCGGAGATCCCTATCACGCACTGCTGGCGATGAAAAGGCTCTACTCTAGTGGGATATCTACAACACTCATGGATCCTGACGATCTTGCCGATGATGCCAGGATCGCCGTGGTTTCGACCATGGGTGCACCGTTGGTTGGAGAAGAACGGCTAACCGACCCCGAAGTAGCAGCCCGTGCTGTGCAAATGATGGAGGAGTACGTAGGGCACGGCTTTGATGCAGTTATGTCACTAGAAATTGGTGGAAGTAATTCAATCCAACCTTTTATGGTTGCAGCATTTACTGGACTCCCTGTGTTGGATGCCGATACAATGGGACGGGCGTATCCAGAAGCCCAGATGAGTAGCTTTGCGATCGGTGATCTTCGGCCCTATCCCCTAACCTTAGCTGACCCAAGAGGGGTTGAGACCGTGGTATCCAAGGTACCGACTTGGAAATGGATGGAGCGCGTCAGTCGAAAGATCTGTACTGAAGTGGGTTCGACCGCAGCTACGTGCAAGGCACCCCGCACCGGTCGCGAGGTGAAAGAGTGGGGCATACTCCGGACCGTTTCCCAGGCGATAGGCATAGGACGCGCAGTACATGAAGCACGCCAGTCGAAACAGAACCCGGTCCAAGCTGTGGTCGACTGTGAAGATGGACGGATTCTATTTGAAGGAAAAATCGTCGAAGTCAATCGCAGAACCACCGAAGGGTTCCTCCGTGGAAGCGTAGAGCTAGAGGGACTTGAAGCAGACAAGGGCCATAAGATGAAACTCGACTTCCAAAACGAGTTCAGCATCGGTTGGATCGACGAGGAACCGAGAGTCATGGTCCCCGATATCATTACCGTCCTGGATTCAACGACCGGTGAGGCAATCGGAACAGAAGCCATCCGCTACGGTCAACGTGTTCAAATCCTTGTGCTTAGAGCGCCCGAAATCCAAACGACACCCAAGGGACTCGAGCATGTCGGGCCTCGTGCGTTTGGGTATGACCTCGACTTCGAATCCGTCTTTGCTGAGGCCCAGAGAACATGAGACGCATTGGGGTCGATGTAGGTGGCACGAACACTGACGCTGTGCTGGTAGATACCGATCGTGTGCTCGCTGCAGTAAAGAGACCGACGAGCGAAGATGTCACGTCTGGTATCGTCTCTGCCTTGAATGCCCTCCTCGATGAACTAGGAGGTGATCCTGGAGGACTCGACGGCGTTGTCATCGGAACAACACACTTCACAAATGCGGTAGTCCAGCGCCGTGACCTAGAACACATCGGTGCACTCCGGATTGGGCTACCCAGCGGCGCAGCGCTTCCACCATTCGCGGATTGGCCGAAAGACTTGGCTGCCCACGTACGTGGTCGTGTCGTCATGGTGGAAGGCGGGCACGAGTATGATGGTCGCCCTTTCATGCCCTTGAATGAATCTGAGGTTCATCAGACAGCCAAACGATTCCAAGATGAGGGAATCGACTCCGTGGCCATTGTTGCTGTTTTCTCTCCGCTCACCTCGGAATGTGAAGAACGAGCCGCCGAAATCCTTCGTGAAGTGAGTCCCGACATAAAGCTGACGCTTTCCCATAACTTGGGGCGTGTAGGACTCCTCGAACGTGAAAATGCGGCCCTACTGAATGCTAGCCTTCGCCGACTCGCGGAGTCCACAACCCTTGCATTTACTGAAGCTTTGGACACGAGTGGTATTGAAGCACCCCTTTACCTTACTCAGAACGATGGAACCGTAATGCGGGCTGATCAGGCTGAGGCTTTTCCGGTGTACTCGTTCTCTTCCGGACCAACGAATAGCATGAGAGGTGCAGCCCATCTTTCAGGGCTTAGCGACGCGATGGTCGTAGATGTGGGGGGCACAACCACAGACATTGGCCATCTCAAGGCAGGATTTCCCAGGGAAGCGAACACCGTAGTCGAGATCGGTGGTGTACGAACCTTATTTCGTATGCCGGATCTGCTCTCGATCGGGTTAGGTGGAGGCTCACTTGTCGACCCCGAAGATCACACCGTGGGACCTGTAAGCGTCGGATACGGCCTTACTAGCGAAGCTCTTGTGTTCGGAGGAGGGCAACTTACAGCAACAGACGTGGGTGTCGCTGCTGGGCTAAGCCAAATCGGAACCTCTATAGAATCAACAGATTCCATAGATGAACCAGTTATCAGCTGGGCCATGGATAGAATCCATGAAATGATTGAAACGAATGTCGATCGTATGAAAGTTGACGCAGCCCCTCTTCCTCTTCTTGCCGTCGGTGGTGGTGCATTCCTGGTGCCCGATTCGATTCCCGGCATCAGTGAGGTGATCAGACTTGAGCACGGCTCGGTCGCCAACGCCGTCGGTGCGGCGATCGCTCAAGTGAGTGGTGAAGTCGATCAAGTCTTCAGTGGTCTCGGACGAGAAGAAGC
>CAWVZF010000059.1:0-11754 GCA_963934665.1 uncultured bacterium
GGGTATAGATGGCTCCGATCGTCGATTGTTCGAAGATCTGCCTTTTGATGCGTCCAACCGTGAACTGTTCGGAGGGGATGAGTCTGTCCGTCCCTGCACCGTCCAGGTACGTATGGTCACTGGTCCCTAGCTGATAGAAGCCGACCTCGTACTGACCGACCTGGCCGGTGACACGTCCACCGTAGTTGATCGGAATCTGTTGACCACTCCTGAGTCCGATGTTGCGTGAGTAGAAGGGCGACGGACCACTTCTGGGCGCGAACGAGAAGACGTTGGAGCCTTCAAGGAAGAAATTCCTGCGTTCAGGAAAGCGCATCGGGAAGCGCGTGAGGTTCACACGCCGCTGATCACTCTCGACCTCGGCGAAGTCCGTGTTCACGGACAGTGAGGCACGCAGGCTCGACGTCACGCTGTAATTGACGTCCAAGCTGAGATCACGAGGCACTGTGGTCGGTTCTGCGTTCGCCGGGATGGTGCGCCAGCCCACGATCGTCGACGGTACCGCCTCGAGTCCCAGACCTTGGGACAGATTCTGGAGACCGGTCATGCGCCCGGCATAGATCGGTCTGCGTAGACCCTCGGTCCGCTTCCAGCCGCGCCACAGGATCTCTTCGTTACGTCGGCGGATCGTACGTTGGAAGTTGATGCCCCATGTGTCGTTATCGGGATCGAAGTTCAGTGTACGAAACGGGATCTGGATCTCGGCGGACCATCCGTCGGGACGCATCGCAGTACGTGCCTCCCAGATCCCATCCCACGCCTTGTTGGCACTGCCACCCCCGGAACTACCTCCGTATCTAGCCCTAGCGCTACTACTGCCACCGCTGGATCGTAAGATGCCGTCACCCATGAGGCCGGCTGCGTTGATCTCGAAGAAGTACCCGGTCCGACCGTCCAGGAACGTGTCCAGGATCCACATGAAGCGGTCGTCTGTACTGAGCATAGCGTCCCGTTCACGCTGATATGCCAAGACCTCTTCGGGGTCGTCGTAGATGATGACACCGATGTAGAGGTTGTCTTCATCGAAAAGGACACGGATCTCGGTCTCTTCCGATGGTACCCCGCCTTCGACTGGTTCCTGTTGTGTGAAATCGGTGATCGGGACTGCGGAAGACCAGAAGTCCTCCAGGATACGACCATCAAGGTCTATGGCACCTTGGAGAGGTAGTGCCTGTAAGGTGACTCCAGGTGACTCCTGGGCAGCAGATGGATTAATTACCGAGAATCCACCGAGTTGGCCCACCAATAGGATGAGAACGCACGATTGTGCAGTCCTCTTCATCTAATCCTCCCTAGTTGTGTAACGCAGCCTCTAACCGAAGAGTTCGAAGGGCCACTAACGAGACACCCCGGCGGAAGTTGTTGTTGTGGGTTTCTAATACCTGGTGTCTAGTACCACCATACATTACCCAATATGACTGACATATCCTCAACAACGATGTCTCCACTTGCTATGGTGCCAGAAGAACTTGATGTATTAGCCAGCAAACTGGAAGTTCGCTTCTCACAGGATTTCACGTCCCGTTGGAGTGATCCGGAATTCGAAGAGCTGGCCTTGAGTGCCTTTAATGTCCAGTTCCAGCAGAATCCTGTATACCGTCGCTTCTGTGAAGGCAAGAACGCCGTTCCTACTACGGTTACGAGCTGGCAGAACGTACCGATGGTACCAACCACAGCGTTTAGGTATCTCGACTTGGTAACAGGTGACCATTCCTCTGTGCAGATGGTCTTTCGAACAAGTGGAACTACTAGCACGACCCTTGCCCCCGGAAGGCACTTAGTGTCGCGGCCTTCACTTTACCATGCTTCGCTTCTATCAAATTTTCGCAAACACCTCATGCCGGATATTGAAAAGATCAAATTTGTATCCCTGATTCCATCTCCGGATGAACTGCCTCACTCATCTCTTTCCTACATGGTCAACGCGGCGGCTGAAACGATGTCTTCAGAAGTTCACTGGTTTGTAGACGGAGAGGGTGTGCTAAACAGTGCAGGACTCATAAACGTGTTAGATGACGCAGCGCTGGGGGGCGAGGAAGTGCTGCTGCTTGGAACCGCATTCGCTTTTGTTCACTGGCTAGACGAGTTGGCAGGTAAGGAGTTACGACGCCTCCCACCAGGGAGCCGGATTATGGAGACCGGGGGATTCAAGGCTCGAACCCGCGATATCACGAAAGAGCAGCTATACAGGTCTCTTTCCACGACGGTTGGCCTCGAACCCAATCGAATTGTGAATGAGTACGGCATGACCGAATTACTCTCACAACTTTATGAATCGCACCTGACTCAACCGAATGAATTACAAGCAGGTCATACTCCACCGCCGTGGCTCAGGGTACGTGCACTCAACCCGACAACTCTTGAGCCAGTCGCAGAAAATGAACTGGGGATACTGGCGTTTTTTGACCTCGCAAACCTTGGTTCAGTTTGCCATGTGCTTACCGAGGATGTTGGGCGGATGATAGATGGGAAAGTTCATCTTGAGGGTCGTTTCTCTGGTGCAGAGCCACGGGGGTGCTCGAGGGCTATGGATGAGCTGATGGCTTCTAGCCAGGTCACTCGCCGGTGACCCCAGACATTTTCGAAGCTTGGGCCATCCCAAGTTCCGTTGAGGTTCCAGGGGCAACCTCTGCTGCTTTAGTTCCAGAGTTTTCTGTTCGCAGTCTCTCTATTGAATCCCGCTGGCTCAATGGATTAACCGACCTCTTAATTGAGGGCAGCGGCAGATTGAGAAAGCGAAAGACTGTTGAGCTTGCTCAGATACTTGGAACCGCAGGGAGTCGATTCTTGAAGGAGGGTGACCCTCTCAGAACGAAGGCGTTGGAGCTGCTTCCCAGAGCTTCTGGTCTGTCAGCTCCGATGGCTCGTGCTGTTTTGGATGGTATGGCTGCAGATTGGGTTGAGGACCGGCTCTGTGGGCTTCTGGACAACGAATTTGGCACTTCAGATGCACTAGACGGTTTCGTTAAGCAGGACGGTTGTCGGACAATGGCAATTGGTGCTGATCTCTGTGTCCAGATTGTATCGGGTAGCGTACCTGGAGTCGGAGTGACGGCGTTGATTCGCAGCTTGTTAACCAAGGCTCCGACCTTACTAAAGCCGGGTCGAGGAGATGTAGTACTTCCCGTGCTCTTTATGCAGGCACTAGCAGTTGTAGATCAGGATCTGGCTGAACATGTTGCCGTCCTGTATTGGTCGGGCGGCAGTTCAGATCTAGAAAGAAGAGTTCTTGATCGAGCCAGTGTCGTAACCATTTACGGTGGGGACGAGTCGGTGGAGAGTATTCGAGCATTGACTCCCGTGACCAAACGCTTTGTAGCGTATCATCACCGCATTAGCGTGGGGGTTATCAGAAGCCAGGCACTGACCTCAGGGTTAGTCGAACAGACGGCTCGGGATGTTGCTCGCGCCGTGGCAGTTTTCGACCAGCGAGGCTGCGTGTCTCCGCGATCTATTTATGTCGAGTCCGGTGGAGATACTACACCGCAGGCCTTTGCTGGACACCTGGCATCGGCCCTTGAATCGATAGAAAATGATCTTCCAGGTGGTGATCTGGACCTAGAGGAGGCGGCAGCGCTGCATCAGGTTCGAGGTGCTGCGGAATTGCTTGCTGCATCAGGTTCTCCGGGAGGTATCTATCATGGTGGCAAGGCTTCTTGGACAGTGATTTTTGATCCAGATTCAGAGCTAAGATCCAATCATGTTGGTCGCGTTGTACGCATCGAATCAATTGAGAACCGAAGTGACTTGATCAAAAGGCTGAGCTCTGACAAGGAGCACCTTCAGAGTGTGGGTGTAGCGGGTGTGGGGTCGGATTTAGAGGAATTGGCTGAAGAACTGGGACGTATTGGAGTATCACGTATAGCTAAGTTCTCGGAATTACCTTTCCCTCCTTCGCCATGGCACCACGATGGAGGTAGCCCCCTCCGAGACCTAGTCCATTGGGTTGATCTGGAAGAAGTAGGTGACTGACGACCTTGTGCTTCTTAGGGCTCAGTCTTCTTCAGTTTCCGGTTCTGCGCGCCACACGACCATCTGGCGGCCACCTCTTGGGTTTTCTTCCATTCTCACAGTTAGGGATTCGCCCTCTGCGATCCCTAAGTCTTCCCTCATGTCCTGGGGAATCGTAACCCGCCCTCCGACGCCTACTGTGACATCGGTGTAGTAAAGGGTACGATAGATGGCCATGCAACTCCTCCCTGTATGCGCAAAACCCCTATAAGCTAAGTAAAGTGTAAGGTATTTTGTATGTACTTTGGGAAGGTCTCTCACATTGGGTGTCCAGCCTACAAGGTGATTGCTGGGTACCTAACTGCGACTCTATTGAATTTGAATTCTAGCTCCATATCAGTGCTCAACTAGCTTTAAGTCATCCCTAGATGGCATGAATTTGTGATTGATACGCGATACGCAATCCGACTCGATGGTGTTACAAAACGTTTTGGTAACCATGCTGCGGTTTCCGAACTGAACTTCGATGTACCCCGGGGTGCCATATGCGGACTCATTGGGCCGAATGGATCAGGAAAGACCACTTGCATTCGCATGATCATGGGAATTCTGCATCCGGATGCGGGATCAGTCAGTTTGCTAGGGGCTGCTCCTGACGACGTGCGTCGTAAGAGAGTGGGATATTTACCTGAAGAGCGCGGCGTCTACAGAAAGATGACATGTAATGAGTTTTTGACTTTTCTGGCAGAAATCCGGGGGATATCTCGCGCAGAAGGATGGAGACGCTCAAAGGATTGGCTTGAACGATTGGGACTTGGTGAATGGGCTGACAGAAGGATTGAGGCTCTTTCAAAAGGGATGCAGCAAAAAGTCCAGTTTATCGGGACGGTTATTCATGAGCCTGAGCTATTAATTCTAGATGAGCCCTTCAGCGGCCTTGATCCCCTCAACCAGGACGTGCTCGAAGAGATTATTAAAGATTTTCATTCCAAAGGAACCACGATCCTGTTGTCGACACATCTCATGGACCAAGCGGAGCGGCTTTGCGAGCGAGTGTGTCTTATATCTAGTGCACGAAAGGTACTCGATGCTGATCTAAAAGAATTGAAGGCAAAAGAGCGAACGGGCGTAGTAGTAGTGAGCTTTGAAGGCTCTGATCAATGGCTTCAGGGCCCTGAGATAGATTACATCCGTGAATCGAATGGTGAGTCGCATCTCATTCTGAAGGATGGCGCTGATCATCAGAGCATTCTCAAGCGCGGCCTAGAATCCGGAGTAAAGATATTCCGCTTCGATCTCGTAGAACCGCGGTTACACGAGATTTTCGTTCGTCATGCCGGGACAGAGTCAGTTGGTGATTCGGGGTTGCCCAAGAACGTTACTATGGAACTTCAATAATGTCGGTCAATGTTTGGGCGGTCATCCGGCGTGAATACCTGCAGAGGGTGCGTTCGAAGTGGTTCGTCATCTCAACACTCGGTGCCCCTTTGCTCATTCTTCTGCTCGTGGTTGCCCCAGCGTACTTCTTGGTGCGCGGAGGACAGGCGGAACAGAAACTCGCGATCGTTGATGGTAGTAACGTGTTATACGAACGGATTGCACCCTACCTGGTAGGCGAAGGATTTGAGGTTGAAGAGGAGCGATGGTATGCAGATGTGGTGACTAGCCTCCGTAAAGAAGCGACCGAAGGTGAAATTTGGGGGTTCATCGTGTTAGATGAACTCTCTCTTGATACTGGCGAAGCGATTGTGTACGTGACTACCCGTCCTTCACCGATCCGCCAACTAGCCCTGCAAAGTGCTATTACCCGCGCGGTTATGGAGTACCAGCTAGAAAGGCAGGGGGTCGATGCAGAGGCACTCTTGAGTGGGGGAGAGCTTAGCCTGGAGTTACTCTCGGAGGAACGGACTTCAACGGAAGAGCCCCAATTCTGGGTGGCATATCTTGG
The DNA here is from genome assembly GCA_963934665.1 of uncultured bacterium. Lineage (GTDB taxonomy): Bacteria > Gemmatimonadota > Gemmatimonadetes > Longimicrobiales > Gaopeijiaceae > UBA1142. Next base: position 5,900 of record CAWVZF010000059.1, read on the forward strand.
GGCCTTCTTTCTCTACATGGTAATTCTGTTCTACGCGGACTCAGTGATGAGGGCGACGCTAGAAGAGAAGACCAGTCGCATTGTGGAAGTGATCATCTCCTCAATGGAACCGTGGCACCTCATGTTAGGGAAAATCCTTGGCGTGGGTGCTGTCGGCCTTACACAGCTTTTTATCTGGATTGTCTCAGGGTTCCTTATTGCAGCTGGTGGGATGCCTCTTTTGGTCAGTCTGAGTCCTGAACTCATGCAAGTAGAAAGTATTGTCTCAGCACTGCCTGGGTTCGGAATGATGACCTTATTTGTATGCCTATTCATCTTCGGATTCTTCATGTATTCCGGCTTGCACGCAGCTGTGGGCGCAATGTGCAATACCGATCAGGAGGCTCAGCAGGTGCGGTTGCCCATGGTTATGCTGCTTGTGATCCCTATCGCGATGGTCTCAGTTGTAATTGTACAACCGATGACTGCGATGTCGACGTGGTTTTCTCTCTTCCCTCTTTTTTCACCATTCCTGATATGGGCACGTGTGGCGAGTGGTGGGATACCGGCCTGGCAAATTGGTCTCTCATTCCTACTCATGCTTTTCACGGTCCTTGCGATTGCTTGGATAGCTGGCAGGATTTACAAGGTGGGAATTCTCATGGCCGGGAAAAGGCCAACTCTTCCAGAATTATGGAGGTGGGTGAAAGAAGCTTGAAGAAAGGGGACTACTATTGGCTTTGAGTGTGGTCGGTTTAACTAGTCAGGTAGTGCCGACCGCAACAAGGCTTCTAGTTGGCGGTCGTCGAAGTCTCGTGCTTTGGCGACCGCTTCCTGATAGGACTCTTCGATGATGATTACCGTGGTGCGCGGAGTTTCTTCGACGTTGGTGGGATTCGCCACATCAAATCGAAGGCGAGCGAGATACATATCTGGCCTCGTCGGGTCATCTTCAAACTCTAGGTACGTACCCCAGATGCGACCACCATGTGTGATTGTCGCGATGTGTAGGCCAGTGCCTGAGCCAGCCTGGGGTCTGTGTGAGGATTTCATTGTCATCCCAGGATACTGATTGAGTGCGGCGGAGTCACGCCTCCTACCCTACCTATAGAAAAGTTCTTGTGAGCGAGATTCCTGTTTCTCAGAGTTTTTGGGGAATATTTAAGCTATATGGAGTTAATTGATTCTCTTGCGTTCTAGGCCTGTCAGGCAACGTGCATCCAAATGGTGTGGAGCCTAAAAGACCGGCTGACCAAAGTGGTTTGCATACCCTTGGTAGAAGTCAAATAAGTCAGAAAAAGCATAACATCGGTGGGAGTGAGAAAACTTATTATGCCACTATCGTGTACGCCCTCACTGCCTTCCTCGGACCGCCACTAGCACCGCACGGTCTTCAGGGGCTTGTTCCAATTCGTCACAAGCGTTTTCTTGCCTCGTTGAAAGACCCCTTCAGACACCCAAGTTTGGGCTGCGCGGCTTCGTTCAGGAGCAAGACTTCGGATGAGAAAGCACTGGCTGATAGGCGCACTTGCCAGCCTCCTCGCACTCGCAGGTTTATTAGCATTCATCCAGGAAGGGCCTCAGGAGCCTGCTGTATCTGAAGACATAGCTGAACCAGAAGAATACCCATCGGGCCAGCCGATCGCGTTTCCCCATGATCAGCACGCCGGTAGTCAACCTGGTCAGAACAACATGGATTGCCAGTATTGCCACTATTCAGCGGAGCGATCCGTCGATGCGGGTATACCTCCGGTCTCGTCTTGCTGGGGCTGCCACCAGGCTATTCCTGGTAGTAACAATCCGGAAGAAGTGGCGAAAATTCAGCAGTTCATTCAGAGCGGAGACCCTATTCCTTGGGTGCGTATCTATAAGGTTGCCGACCATGTGCACTTCCCTCACATGCGTCACGTGAATGCTGGTCTTGAGTGCCAACAGTGTCACGGTGAGGTACAGGAACTACAGGTTCTCGACAGTCGTGATCCTGCTTGGGGCGGTGACAACATGGGTTGGTGTGTGGAGTGCCATCGCCAGCCGGATGATACTGGAAAACCGCAAGCTTCTACTGACTGCACGGTGTGCCACTACTGATGGCTGAGAATAAGAATATGCAAGATGGGATTAAACGCCGGGACTTCTTAAGGGTACTCGGTGTGTCAGGTGCTGGAGCAACGCTTACAGGGTGCTCGACTGAAAAAGTGGAGCGCCTTCTTCCGTATGTAGTAGCTCCTGACGACATCACCCCCGGAGTGTCGACTTGGTACACGACGGTTTGTGGCGGCTGCTCAGCCGAATGCGGGATGTGGGTGCGCACCCGAGAAGGAAGAGCGATCAAAGTTGAGGGTAACCCGAACCATCCGGTCTCAGAGGGAGGGCTTTGCGCCAAGGGTCACGCCACACTGCAACATCTCTATCATCCAGATCGCTTTCTTGGGCCGATGATCCGCGAAGACGGTGAATTGCGGCAGGTGACCTGGGAAGAGGCGGAATCACTGCTTGCTGCTCGTCTTAGTTCCGCTCAGAACCCGATGCTCATTAGCGGACGAATGGGCCCTAGCCTTAACAAACTTGTGGATGAATTTGTTGAAGGCATAGGTGGTTTCAGGGTTAGCTATGATGCGATTTCAGATGCTCCTCTAGCTGAAGCTGCCCGGATTGTTTATGGCACAGCGGGGATCCCCCAATATGACCTTGAGAACGCTCGCTTTCTGCTCTCGTTTGGCAATGACTTTATCGAAACAGGGCCATCACCAGTAGCGCACAACAAAGGCCTTGCTCGGATGAGTTCAGTCGATGCTGCAGGGTCGAAGGGTCGTTTTGTGTATCTTGGCCCGCGCCTTTCACTGACCGGATTGAATGCGGATAAGTGGATTCCGATACGACCTGGTACTGAGGCTGCTGTAGCGCTTGCGATGGCAGCAGTCATTGCTGGAGATGACCCTGAGGCTGCAGGCCCTTACGCCAATGTTCTCCAGGCTTACAGTCCCCAAGTGGCTGCGCAGGTAGCAGGAGTGACTGAGGATGCAATATTTGAACTGGCAGAGGATTTTGTATCGCAAGCTCCTACTCTAGCCCTAGGGCCCGGGGTGGGCGCACATCACCGTGGAGCAACGGCTGCGAACATCGCTGTCATGATCCTGAACCATGTTGCAGGCAATGTCGGTCGCACAGTGCTTTATGATGCTCCGGTGAATGGAGCGGTAAGTGCTTATGCTGATATCGAGGCCACGGTTAGTGCTATGGCTTCGGGTGAGTCAGACGTCGTGATGGTGCATGGGGCGAACCCAGTTTATTCAATGCCCCCCCAGGCGGGTTTCGCCGAAGCCTTCGCTCAAGTGCCATTCAAGGTCTCTTTTGCCTCAGCACTGGATGAGACATCGGAGATGGCGGACCTCATTCTCCCGGATCGGCACTTTCTTGAAGCTTGGGGAGACTCCAGCCCACTCGCAGGGGTTGTCGCAGTACAGCAGCCAGTTATGCAGCCCGTGCCTCATTTTGAATCGAAGCAGACTGGCGACGTACTTCTCTCTGTGGCTAACAGGCTCAGCGGCGAGGGTGATGTAGCAACGTTTTATGACTATGTACGAGAGTCCCATCGATCTTTGCACGATGAAGCAGACAGCGATTTTGAGGATGCCTGGCAGGAGCTTTTACGGACAGGTATGGCAGACACTAGGAGCGAGGAGGCCGAGGCTCTAGAGCTACAGTCCCCAGAGATCGCGCTTAGCTTCGAAATCCCCACATTTGATGCACCGGGAGACTTAACTCTCCTCGTTCACCCGTCTCCTCGATTTGGGGCTGGTGAATTTTCAAATAGTCCTTGGCTACAGGAACTTCCAGACCCCGTCTCCAAGATTGTTTGGCACTCTTGGCTGGAGATGAATCCGCATACCGCTGAACTGCGCGGAATCCGTGAGGGTGACATTGTCACTGTCACTTCACCGCATGGCTCACTTGAAGTGCCGGTTTGGCATTACCCAGGTATTAGAGAGGATGTAGTGGCCTTGGCTATGGGTGGTGGCCACACGGGCATGGGACGCTATGCAGATGATAAGGGAGTCAACGCGCTCAGATTGATCCCATCGACCTCTGAGCAGCTGTCAGGTGCCTTAGTGACTACAGTGACTTCGGTGACCGTAATACCCACTGGTGAAAACCGACGAATTGCCACAGTAGAAGGATCGAGTGACCAACATGATCGAATGATTGCTCCGGCAGTTGCTTTAGCTGACCTGGGCCATGCTGGAGACGATGAGCATGAAGAAGGTGGGCACGAAGAGTTGAGGGAACTTCAGGGGGTCGGTGGCTTTATCCCCGTTCCTGCTGACGAAGGAGCTCCGGCCGCATTTCCTCTAGAGGGGTCGCGCCACGGACTTTATGCTGACGCACAAGAGGGGCCTCGTTGGGCAATGGCCATTGACCTGGACAAGTGCACGGGATGTAGTGCATGCGTGACAGCATGTCAGGCCGAAAACAATGTCCCCTGGGTTGGAGAAGAACAGGTTCTTATGGGTCGGGACATGAACTGGGTTCGTATCGAGCGCTACTACGAACAGATTGACGCGACTCAGGCTGGGGATCTGGACGTGCGTTTCTTGCCTATGATTTGCCAGCACTGTGGGAATGCACCTTGTGAGACAGTGTGTCCGGTCTTTGCAACTTACCACACACCCGAAGGCCTGAATGCTCAGGTCTACAACCGTTGTGTTGGTACGCGGTACTGTGCCAACAATTGCCCTTACAAAGTGAGGGTTTTCAACTGGTATAGTTACACTGATGACGTACCAGAGCCCCTAAACTGGCAGTGGAATCCTGATGTTACTGTTCGGGATAACGGGGTCATGGAGAAATGCAGCTTCTGTGTTCAGAGGATCCGGGAGGTGCAGAACCGTGCGGCCCTCGAAGGTGGGAGAGAGGTCCGGGATCAAGAGGTTGTTCCGGCATGTGAACAGAGCTGTCCAGCCGAGGCAATTGTTTTTGGTAATATCCGAGACCCCAATGCCCGTATCACACAGGTTTCGGCGAGTGAGCGAACGTATCGTGTTCTGGAGCCTCTAAATACCCAGCCTGCTGTGAACTACCTCAAGAAGGTCACTTTTCATGAGGTGGCCTCTGTAGGGCACGAGGAATGAGCCTAGTGCCTGAGGGACGAATGGCTCGTGGTGCGGTCCCGCACCCCGACGTTCACACGTATGATGAAGTCAATCGTGATGTTCTTCGAGCACTCGAAACTCCGGGTAAGGCCTGGTGGGCACTTCTCTCGGTGGCTGCGGCGGGTGTATTGCTTTTCTTTGGCGCCTGGGGTTGGCAACTCTACAAGGGTATTGGTGTCAGCGGCCTCAACTCACCGGTTGGGTGGGGCGTCTATATCACAACGTTTGTATTCTGGGTCGGTATTGCCCACTCAGGGACCCTGATTTCGGCGATTCTTTTTCTGTTCCGGTCGCCATGGCGGCAATCAATTTATCGTGCCGCTGAGGCGATGACGGTATTCGCCGTTATGACTGCAGGTTTGTTTCCACTCATTCACGTTGGTCGGCTTTGGCATGCGTATTGGCTGATTCCATACCCAAACTCCCGTTTCCTATGGCCTAATTTTAAGTCACCACTGGTTTGGGACGTATTCGCGATTACGACCTACTTTACGGTATCGGCGACGTTTTTCTACTTGGGCGCAATTCCAGATATTGCCGCCGCTCGAGACCGAGCAACGGGCCTGAGAAAGAAGCTTTACCAAGTGATCTCACTCGGATGGCGAGGCACTGATTCTCAATGGCACCACTTCGGGAAGGCGTACATCTTTTTAGCCGCACTAGCCACACCTCTCGTGCTTTCGGTGCACTCGGTTGTGTCTTGGGACTTTGCTATGGCGATTGTGC
>CAWVZF010000060.1:0-11587 GCA_963934665.1 uncultured bacterium
ACTATGTGGTGCGCTCTAGGCTAGAACTCGAACTGCACTTGCAGAAGTGCAAGAATTCCCATATCAGGAACGCCGACAAACTGTTTGTGCTTGTTATTAAAGACGTTGTTGATGGTTGTAGATATCGTGGTTCCCGTACCTGGTAGGCGATAGCCAGCGTTCATATCGACAACGTTCACAGCCTCAAGTACGTCCCTGTATACACCTGAGTTCACAGGGAATCCGGCGCTCATTCTGAGGCGGGCACCGTAGAATAGACCTGAAATTTTGTTATCAACGTCGAGTCCGATTGCGCCTTTGGACGTCGGGGCGTTGAGGGCGATATCCTGTGCGCCCAGACAGCTACCGTCGTTATCGAAATCAAAGCATTCATCACTCACGTACGAATACGATCCGGACAGCGTAACTTGATCAGTCACGTGAGCTTCCATACCTAAGTCCATGCCCCTAACACTGAATTTCCCATAATTGCGGTAAGTCAGCAGCATGTCTGAATTAGATCTTCCATCCGGTACGATTGTTCCGAGTGGCACTTGTGCCAGTGTCGGCGCGACTGCAGCAGCAAGTTGCTGTGCTACTGAGGTAGGAACACCCACCGCGGCTAGGCGTGTAACCAAATAGGTTGCGACTGAGTTTCCATCGAGGAAGACATTTGGTGTCAGGGTCGTCAGTGGCCCGATGAAATTCTTGTAGTTATCGGAATATGCGGAGATATCAAACCGGACCTTGTCACCAATCAAGCCTGTGTATCCAAGCTCCCACGTTGTTTTAGCAAGTGCGCTGAGGGAGCCCGCTCCTTGAGGGCCAGCGGTGGGGACAAAGGGTGCCCCTCCTGCCTGACTAAACTCGAACATCGTTGAGGTGAGTTCGCCTGGCTGAGGGCTTCCTACGATCGCAGCGAACGATGCTGCGTTCAGACCCAACAGAGGCAACGTTGCCGCTAATGCAGGTACCTGCAGCATGAGTGGCACCAAAAGGTTGTCCCACAGCACAGCACCGTTAGCCGGCAGCTGGGCCCCCGGGGCAAAGGGTGAGTACATGCAGAAGTTGTTGAGTCCGCCAGCGCAGGTATTGTTGAACGTGAATCCGACCCCTGGAATACCCGCCGCCCGGACGTTATAGCCCACAGTCGGCGTGATCATGGTCCGGCCAGCAAGGATATCGAGGAAGAGGTTATTGCTGGTCGGTGTACTGAAGGACCGGTTGTACGTGGCCCTGAACGAGTGACCCTCGTCCGGCGTCAGAACGAGTCCGAGACGCGGCGATAGGAATGCATCGTCAAGCCAATTATGAGTATCCCTCCGGATCGCTGCTACAAAGTCCAGCTGGTCGGTCAACGTGGTGGTCGTTTGTACGTACGCACCAAATAGCTTCGTTTGGTCGTTATCTTCATTCCCCCCGTTGATTGTACCACCGGTCCTCGGGGTCACATTCGAGTAATCGACACCGACAGTCGCACTGAACCGATCACCGAGATCGAAGTTGTACTGGCCTTGCGTCGCGAACGTAACTGAGTTGTCGACGATCGGGAGGCCAGTGCGAAGTAGATACGTGTCCCCGGCACTGCTGTTGTTCAGGAATGCTTGGACGAATAGGCCACTCTTGTTTACGCGGGCCTGAAGAGACTTATAGGTCCAGTTTTTTGCTTGACCCGCACCAATTCCTGTCGGCTCAATTGAGCTGCCGAGGGTTTTGAGGCCACCGGTGATGATGATGTTATCGTTTGGGTCGTCCCAGGGGCGGAGATCGAGACGTGCCTCACCCCCGTAGTGCGACGAAAAGAAATCCCGCTCACCGATGGGTAGGGGCCCTGTGTTCGCAGCCCTAGCCACAGCTTCCACTGGATCCGTGTATTCAAAGTCGTTTCCACGGAAATACTGCCCAGAAACCTTGAGTCCGGCCTTTTCATTGAATGCCCAGGCATGTCGGAATACACCTCGAAGCATGCTTTGGTTACCACCTGACAGGGCCACGCTCGTTCCTGGCCTGTCGATCGGTGACGAGGTGATGATGTGCATTACCCCGCTGGTGGCGTTGGGACCGTAAAGTGCGGCGGCCGGTCCCAGAACGACTTCGATACGCTCGATATCCAGCGGTGTGGTCGGGTGCAGGTTGTAATTGTTAAGCCTGATTGATGGTATCCGAGCGTAGCGGTAGTCCGTGAGTACGAGCAGCGCTCCCGAAAAGACATTATTGAAGCCTCGTGTAACCGTGTTGCTCTGGTTGATGCCAACCTGAGAAACGTCTACCCCGGGCAATGCTTTCAGGAAGTCTGCAGTAGATGTAGATGCGATTCGTGAGATATCATCTGCGGTTACGATGCTTACTTGGGCGGGAGCCGACAGGCTGCTCGCCTCTTGGCCACGACTCACTGTAACGCTGACCGGAGCAAGGGCGAGTGCAGTCGAGGTCATCCCTACAGCAATTTCGGTGGTTGCACCCCCGCTTACGGAGATACCGTCAACGCGCACTGTCTCGTAACCGAGTAGCACTGCGACGATCGAGTAGGTTCCGGGATCCAGGCTCAAGGTGAAGTTGCCCTGTGCATCTGATAGAGTACCGCCCGACGTACCTCCGCCGAGCACCTGAATCTGAGCTTGAGCGAGTGATTGACCCGTACTTTGGTCCGTCACCTGTCCACTGACAGAGCCCTGCTGGGCCTGCAGCGGGATCGTAATTATGAGTAGAGTACCGATTAGAATGCCGAGAGAGCTTGTAAGTCGGTGGCGCATGGTCAGCCTTCTCCGTATGTCCGGGAAGCTTTCAGCGAGTCCTGCTAGAAGGAAAAATACACACTATTTGCTAGAGATTGCAAAGAGTTTTTCCAGAATAACACCTGATTTCGATGGTTCCTGGAGTGCCAGGTCTTGATTTTTTCAGGCTGGATCAAGGCCTATTGCGTGCCATTTGCCTTCTTCTAGCCCATTATTGCATACCTGCCCTGAGGCGGGTTCATTGCCAGAACTGTATCAATATCTACCGATCGAGGACGATATGCGTTTTCCGTCAGCCACATACCTTCTCATCACTGTGCTTGCACTCACATGGGCAGGAGAAGTCAGTGCCCAACAGCGAACCTTCACATTTATGGATGTGCAGGAACTTAAACGTGCTGGGTCTTGGGTCCCTCGGTCGGACGGGGCACTCATGCTCTATACCGTTACGACGCCTGATTGGGTGGAAGCAAGCTCTCAAAGTGATATCCATATTGTGTCACTGGCTGATGGGGTGTCTTCGAGTCGAAGACTCACGTTCACTGACGAGAAGAATGAAACGCAGCCCACTTGGGCTCCGGATGGTTCGTTTTTTGTATTCCTATCGAATCGCGACTCTGAAGGATCTGAGGGTAACCAGCTGTACATGATGCGTCACGACGGCGGTGAAGCTCAGAAGGTCACGGAAGCTGAAGAAGGGGTATCGGGGTTTGATTTTAGCCCAGATGGGCGCTGGCTTGTTTACCGGAGTGGTGAGTCTGGACAGGAGCAGCTATTTGGGATATCAGTCGCCGACCTGCCCGTGGGTGAAGCTGGGCAGCTCACAGAGGGTGAAGCTGGGATCGAACAGTGGGATTTCAGCCCTGACGGAGGCCGTATCTACTTCGTACGTCCTGACGAGTTTGATGAGGATGAGAAACTGCGGTTGGAAGAAGGTTTCACCGTAGACGTGAAGAACGCCACGACCCCGCTCTCTGGACTTTGGTCCCTGGACATCGTTTCAGGTACTGAAAGCCCGATGACGACCAGTGGTTCGTATAGCGTAGATGGGTTTACAGTCTCACCGGATGGTCGCTGGATAAGCTTTGCAGGGGGATCAACCGAGCGTTACGAACGAAACATCACACAGGCTCGTCTCTATACAGACCAGTACCTCTTGGAGGTGAGTAGCGGACAAGTCGAGCGCCTGACAGACAACTATGAGGTTGGCGAGTCCGGACTAAGCTTCTCGCCGGATAGCCGTTGGATTGCGTTCACTGCTCCGGACGATATGGAGCGCTATTCGATGACCAATAGCCGGATGTATGTCCGTGCTGTGGACGACAGGGATGGAGCCTTCCGGAAGATTGGCACAGAGTTCGATGAAAATATACGAGCTGGTTTCTGGTCAGATGATGCCAGCACCATCTATTTCAATGCGGGCGTGACGGTCACCACCCAACTGCATGCGATGGATGTCCAGACTGGCCAGGTGCGCCAGCTCACGCACGAGCGAGCAGCTCTTTCCGTTAGCCGAGACGAGGACAGTGGTGTGATCCTGATTGGATATTCGGATCCCATTACTCCGCCAACGGTCTTCACGACTGCGAGCGTAGAAGGAGTAATGGATCGATCATCCTGGATTCAGCTTGTTGATGCGAATCAGCAGTTGAGAGACGTCAGCTTTGGCGAGGAGGTGGAGATCAACTGGACCTCGACCGACGGGAAGACCGTGGGTGGAGTTCTGGTCTATCCAGTTGGGTACTCAGAAGGAACACGCTATCCGCTCATCGTCGCTATTCACGGGGGCCCAGCGTCTGCGGACCAACTACGATTCAATGGTGGATACAATGCACAAGTCTATGCGGGAGCAGGCTACGCAGTTCTTAAGCCTAACTACCGAGGGTCTACGAATTACGGTAACGCTCATCGGACAGACATCGTAGGTGACTATTTTACTCTCGGCTTCGACGACATCATGACAGGTGTCGATCACCTGATCGAGGAGGGCATCGTTGACTCCGAACGTATGGGAGCGCTGGGCTGGAGTGCTGGTGGCCACTGGTCAAATTGGATTCTGACACACACTGACCGCTTCAAGGCAATAAGCTCAGGCGCGGGTACGATGAATTGGATCAGCATGTATGCTCAGAGTGACGTTCAGCGGAATCGTCAGTTCTATATCGGGGATGACTTCCTCTACGAGAACTTTGATCCGTACTGGGATCAGTCTCCACTTAAGTACATTGCTGATGCGAAAACTCCGACGATGGTTCACGTGGTCGAAGGTGACCCGCGAGTACCAAGCCCACAGTCCGTAGAACTCCACATGGCGTTAAAGAAGCTTGGCGTACCGACGGAGTTGTTCATGTACCCTGGTCGTAGCCATGGGATTCCTGACCCTAGAAACCGCCTGGTCAAAGCAGTTAGTGAGATGGCATGGATGGACCACTATGTCAGAGGTATCGGTGACAAATTTGAGTGGAAGCAGGTCTTAGAAACACTTGAAGCTAAGAAGGAAAGCCCCAGAGCGATTTCAGACCACTACTAAGCTGAGCAGGTGGATTTTGTATCGTCAGGTGGCGAGCACTGTCGAGCCGACGGTCTGGCGGTTCTCAAGATCGCGATGGGCCTTGGAAACATCTGATAGTGAATATTCTTGGCCAATAAGTGGGGTGACCTTACCGGATAGGACCATATCGAAGAGCTTGGCTATGCCTTCAGCAGCTTCGGTCGGATCGGTGTAGTGATGCGCTAAGACAGGACGCGTTAGGAATAGCGAACCGCTTTGTGAGAGTAAGAGTGGGGGTACAGGTGGTACAGGCCCTGATGCATTTCCGAAGGTTACCATCATCCCACGTGGCCGAAGGGATTTGATCGAAGCCTCGAAGGTGGCAGCTCCAACTGAATCATACACAACGTCTACTCCTCTGCCATCCGTCATTTCTCGAACCCGATCAGCTACATCTTCGACTCGGTACAGGATCACCTCGTCACACCCACTTGTTCGTGCTAATTCACCTTTTTCCTCTGATCCCACTGTACCAATAACCCTTGCACCTAGAGCGCTGAGCCATTGTGAGGCGATCAATCCAACTCCCCCAGCAGCTGCATGGAGTAGGACCACATCTCCGTCCGAGATAGGGAACGTCCGATTCACGAGATACTCTACTGTGCACCCTTTGAGCATGATTGCGGCAGCAGTGTGATCATCAATCGCATCCGGAAGTCGAGCTAGTCGTGTTTGTGGCAGAACTCTCTTTTCACTGTATGATCCGGGCGGCCCATTTCCTGTGTACGCCACTCTTTCACCAGTGCTCAGGTCATCCACATTTGACCCGACTGCTTCAATAATTCCGGCGGCTTCTACTCCCGGTGTGAAGGGTAGCTCTAACGGATAGAGGCCAGTTCTGTGGTATACATCAATGAAGTTCAGACCTACAGCCGTGTGACGGACCAGCACATCGGTTGGCCCCAGTGGTGGCAACTCACTTTCTTGCCATTCCAGGACCTCAGGCCCTCCGAACTGACTTACGACGATTGCTTGGGTGTTTTCACTCATGTGCACAATTTCTTTGGATTAAGATTGGAGGGTTAGCCATATCTCAGTAAGGGCCAGCCCTATGTATCACTAGCTCCGAAGATCTCTTCGATTGCTTGCTTTCTATAGTCGAAAATCGATTCTAGCTGCTGACGGATTATGAGGGCATGAAGGAGGTTACCGATAGGACCTAATGGAAGCGAGTAATGGACCGTATCTGTCATTTCTATACTGCCCTCTACTGATCGGAAGCGGTGGCGATGGTGCCAGCTTCTATATGGTCCGCGTATCATCTCATCAGCAAAACAAACATCTTGCTGATATTCGCTGATCACAGAGTCCCAACTCAAAGGGAAAATTTGCCAGTAGAGGCGGTACGAGATCGTCGTCCTCAACTGTACCTGGGTATCTGTCGACGATACAACTCTGAAACTCAGCCATGGAGGTGTGATTCTCTCGAGGTTCAAGGGGTTCTCGAAGAACTCGAACACATCGCTGATCTTACCTGGGACACGTTGCTTACGATTCAAGACATGCACAGTCATAAAGTGTTCAGGTAATCAGGAACAACAGTTTTGATATGAACTGCTACGCTGTCGTCGTTGTCGTGGAGAATCGATAGTGTCCCACGAGCCACTCGCTCCCATTGCGATATCCAAATAATTCTTCGCATGCGAGGAAAAATAGTCTCCAACGGTGCAGCCATTTTACAGCATCCCTGCCATATACCTTCTTTAAGACCTCAACGAGTTTGGATTGGTTGACTTCTAAGTTCTCTCGCCATGCGGCTGCTGTACGTTGGTAGTGCATCCCATCCAAGGCCCACTCAGCTTCTACCGAGAGATGCTTATTAAACGAATGAAAAAGATCTAGTGATGGCATGATTCCACCCGTGAAGAAATGGCGCCCCATCCAGTTGTGGTCACCAATTGTATTGAACGGGTAGGGATATGACTTATGACAAAATACATGTACGAACACGCGTCCACTTGGTCGAAGCCAACCAGACAGGCGCTCGAAGAGACTATTGTAGTTTCTTAGATGCTCGAACATTTCAATACTAACAATCCGATCAAATTTTTCATGGAGATCCAGGTTGTTGATGTCAGCGGTCAGGACCTGGACTCTGGATGATCGGTGAGACTCGATATAGCGACGCTGAGATTCAGAGTTAGACACTGATGTGATTGTCGTATTCGGGAAGTGTTTTGCGACGTACAGTGAGAATGAGCCCCATCCGCATCCCAGATCTAGGATGTGCTGGCCATCTTCTATTTCCGCCCGCTCGCACACCTGTGCGAGAGACGCTTCCTCCGCTTCGGATAGTGTTTCTACTCCCTCGGGCCAATAACAAGCACTGTATTTCAGAGAGTCACCTAAAACCACTTCGAAGAACTCAGATGTTACTTCATAGTGCTGTTCATTAGCCGCTTCGGTGGCGATGGCTATTGGACTTGAGAGCAACTCTTGAATGAACGCAGCCTTGGACTCTTCGTTCATCTCATGGAGGCGATGCTGAATCAGGCCACGGATGCCCCATCTAAGAAGCTTGTTGGGAATGATGCCGTGCTCCGCAAGTGAAGTGCCGACTCGCAGGATCATGCTACTTGCTTTCCCTGTTGAGGTGCGCTTTTGAAAGGCAATACCGCGGCCGGTTTAGCAAATATTAGTTGGGACACACCGATGGCTTCCTCAGCAAAGCCCCCCTCGCAGTAGGAGAAATAGAAATCCCAGATCCTGCGGAACCAAATATCGAAGCCAAGAGCAGCGATCTCAGTATCACGCTGGGTAAAGCGGTGCCTCCACTCCCTTAAGGTGCGCACGTAATGCGCTGCGAAATCCTCGGTGTGGGCAATGCGCAGATCAGTTTGTTTTGCAGCAGACAGCAGGGTGGTGATTGAAGGAATGCATGAGCCAGGGAAGATGTAACGCTTGATGAAGTCCACCTCTTTTCGTGCTTGTTCATACTGGTCGTCGAGAATTGTGATTGTCTGAATCGCCGCAAGCCCTTCCGGGTGGAGAAGTTTTGCGCATGTCTCGAAGTAGGTGGGGAAATACTGGTGTCCTACAGCCTCAATCATCTCAATGGAAACCAGCCGGTCATATTCACCCTTTATGTCACGGTAATCGCATAATAGAACGGTGATACGGTCCGATAGCCCTGCTAGACGAATACGCTTCTTGGCAAGTTCGCACTGTTCTTGAGAGATGGTTGTAGTTGTGACCTGGCACCCATATCGCTGAGCTGCATGGATTGCAAAGCCTCCCCAGCCGCTCCCGATCTCTACCAAATGATGCTCAGGACTGAGATCAAGCTTTCGGCAGATACGGTCGTATTTGGCCCGTGAAGCTTCAGCCAGGCTCATGTCGTCCTGCTCAAAGTATGCGCACGAGTACGTTAGTGTTTCATCTAAGAAGAGTTCGAAGAAATCATTACCGAGATCGTAGTGAGCAGCAATATTTCGCCGGCTTCCGAGCTTATTATTCCGGTTCAACGTGTGGACAAGCCATCGAAAAGGTTGGACCAGTCGTGCTAATCCGGTCTCTAATCCATCTACCAATTCACGATTCTGGACGAATACACGCACAACAGCGGGTAGATCGTCAGTGGTCCACCACTCTTCAGCGTAAGCGTCGGCAGCTCCGACGTGGCCACCGAGTAAAATTGCCGTGAAGAAACGAGGATTCTCCACTCGCACCTCAGCTGCTAGGCCCTGCGGATTTCCAAAGGCATGGTGCTCACCGTCGTGGTGAATTGTGAGATAGCCGTTTCGGAGACCTTTCAGTTTCCAGAAAACCAACTTCCTAGAGAAGCCTTGCCAGAGGGTCATCCCGATATCTTAGCCGGATGGGTGTGAAACGGGGCTCGCTTAATCCATAGTCTTGCAGCCTGCCAATAAATCCCGAAAGCAACTCGTGCAGTCATCCAAGGGTGCCTCAACAGAACGCGGGTCAGAGCTTTATTCGTGATCTCTCGGCGCGACAGCAAGAGTGTAGCATCGAAGAATTTTTGCTTTTCCACATAGTTCTGTGTGTGGACGGTAAGACGGTTACCTGGCATGCCGATCAGCCACTCGTAGTTCACATCCATCGGCATAAAGGGTGAAACATGAAATTCTTTGCCGAAACTGAATCCATATGGCTCCTGGTATGGCTCTTCTATGGACGGCTTGAGAACATGCGTGTGTCGCTCCCCCCATGGAGTATTAGTGATTTCAGCAACCACTGCATCGAGACCATCCTCTGAACTCCGGAAGCAATAGTAAAACGTCACCGGATTCATTACGTAGCCAAACGTTCGCAGATGTGTAAGCACACGTATCGGGCCATCCGGTCTCTTTCCCGTAGCCGATTGCACCGTATCTCTGACAGCTATATCTAGATCTAGTTCGGGGTCTCCGAGGTAATCTTTTCGACGGAACCAGGCTGCTGCAGGACTTTCAGCTGAATAAAGTCTGTGATGTCGGAACAGATCCGGTAATTCTGCTAAGTCTAGATACATCATGAAGAGAGGATATCGGAATTCATGATGTACTGGCGTGAATCTTCTGTGGCGCACGAGCCCCTCATAGATCGCACTCTTCATAACACCACCCCGAATGCGCGCGCGACGGCAAGTGCACTATTCAGTCCATCTTCGTGAAAACCATAACCCCAATACGCCCCGCAATAATGTGTGTGGGCGATTCCGCTAATTTCCGTATGACGCTTCTGGGCAGCGATTCCCTCCGGTGTAAAGAGAGGGTGGTGATATTCAAACCGTTCCAATACGTCTTCATCATTAATCGAAGACGAATCGTTGAGGGTTACACAGAACGTATCCGGCACGTTTAGTGTCTGAAGAATGTTCATGTTGTACGTGAGAGCTACTGGCCCATTGTTCTGCAATGGACCACTACTATGGTAGTTCCATGCAGCCCAGGCTTGTCGGCGCCTAGGAAGAAGACTCGTGTCCGTGTGCAGCACGACTTCATTGACTTGGTATGGAATCGCACCCAGAACCGAGCGTTCGGCAGGTGAGGGATCCTTGAGAATCTCGAGTGCCTGATCGCTGTGACACGCGAACACGACTTCATCAAATCGCTCACCATCTACAGTTACATGGTCTGGGAACCGTTCAACTTGTCGGACAGTATGGCTGAGCCTGATACGGTCAGCGAAGGGCTTAATAATTTCTTTTACATATTGGCAAGATCCGCCCTTGATCACTCGCCACTCAGGGCGATCATCAACAGTAAGCATTCCATGGTTTTCAAAGAATTGGATGAAGAAATGCGCGGGTATATCAAGGACTTGGGTCACTGGAGTCGACCAAATCGCCGCACCCATAGGGACGAGGTAGTATTCGATAAAAGGTCGACTGAACCCATGCTGATCCAAGAGTTCGCGTAGTGTCCAATTCGTTGGGCGGCCATCAATTGCGTCAGGAGCCATCCGATTAAAACGCAGGATATCTCGGACCATCTTATAGAACCAAGGCCGGAAGAGGTTCCGTTTGTCAACAAACAGCTGGTGAAGAGTTGACCCGTTGTATTCCAGGTCTGGATTGGCTAGCCGAACACTAAAGCTCATTGAACTTGGTTGAGTTTGAATATCGAGTTCCTGGATCAGCTTCACGAAATTAGGATAATTTCGTTCGTTATAGACGATGAACCCTGTGTCGATATTGATCGTGCCGTGTTTGCTCTCAACCTTGACTGTGTGCACGTGGCCACCCACTCGAGAGTCAGACTCGAAGAGTGTGATCTCATGATCTCGGCAGAGTAGGTGCGCTGTCGCCAGCCCTGCGATTCCGCTACCGATGATTGCGATGCGCATCCCTAATGACCCTGGGGAACTCTAATGAATCCAGTATGGGTGAAGGCTAGCGCCCTCTCCATTGTTCTAGGTGTTCAATGAGCAAGTCATTGAGCTTGTCTGTGGCTTCTTCAGCAATCCAATGACTTACGCCCTCAAGTATTTCGAACTGGTACGGGCCCGTCACAAACTCTTCGGAAGCCTCGGCGGTTCCTCGGACGAAACAGCAGTCCTCTGTACTCCAGACATAGAGCGTGGGGATAGTGACCATTGCAGGGGAGGCAGGCGGAGCATCTCCCTGGGAGGGTATCGCAGAACGATACCAGTTAAGTGCAGCCCGAAGTGCATCGGGAGTACCGAGCACGCTGAGGTAAGTGTCCAGATCTGTTTCTGACGAGCTGAACTGGGACAGTATGCTCCTGAGGAGCTGTGCCTCATTTGCTAGAAAAAGTTGTTCCGAGCCCGCTGATCGGAACATCGTCATGTAACTAGACGCTTGTGATTGTGCAGAATTTGGATCCGACAGCGCGCGTGCAAAAGCAGTCATGTGGGGTGT
>CAWVZF010000061.1:0-11466 GCA_963934665.1 uncultured bacterium
TCAGTGGGATTGAGGCACTCCAGAGGCTCAGTGAAGCAGCTCAATCCTCTTATCCGGAAGTCAATACTGCCGTGGTTGAGGCTTTGGCAAGGCGCTGGCTCAGGGATAGGCAGAATCCTGATTTCAGGCAAATCTATTACGAACTGTTTTCAGGTGCGGTACGGAGCGACGATGCTAGCGTCTACCGGACTGGGTTAGAGATGCTTACTGACCCAGTCTTTGGTGAACTCGGTAGTGCCGGAGTTCTGGGTGAGGTATACCGAGAATCTTCAGCTGGATCAGAGATCCGAAAGGCTGTCGAAATTTTGGGTTTGATAGCGATCACGGGTGATCCGGATGCTCACCTAATCCTTCGAGAAGCACTGGGACACCCGAGTGGTCCGATAAGGTGGACCGCAGCTATGGAGCTTGAGCGCCTCACAGGAGAGGTTTCAACTGTCGATATCCAAGTTGATGATGGCTTGGGACTACCCCCTGAGGTATTGCCTGTAACGCCAAGCTATGATCCGGCCCAAATCGACTGGAGATATTTGAGACGGCTCGGCGAAGCTCCTGAGTTAGTGACTGAGACAACCCGTGGACGAATTAGGATCAGGATGTTCACAGAGCACGCACCTCATACAGTTCAAACGATTGCCAGACTTAGTGAAGAAGGACGTTATGACGGTGTGGCTTTTCACAGGGTTATCCCGAATTTTGTAGTTCAGGGAGGGGACGTGGAGGGACTTTCTGGTATGGGTGGTCCAGGATTTGAGATCACAACCGAATTAAACGGCATACCCTTCCAGAGAGGATCTGTGGGTATGGCAAGGCTCGGGAAAGATACTGAAGGTTCACAATTTTTTATTGCGCACACGATGCTTCCACACTTAGATGGCGGGTATACCGTGTTCGGAAGGGTTGTTGAGGGAATGGACATTGTGGACCAGATAACTCAGGATGATCTCATCCTTAGTGTAGAGGTCGAGGTCAGGGACTGAAATGAGCATTCTGGACTCCTCTACGTGATACTGAGTAAATGAGGGGTTGCACATTGCACCTTTTTACACTAAACGGCGTTAGCCTGTTACTGTAATGAATTATTGACCATATGTGACATTATGTTTACAGTGTTCACATGCCTGCCCAACGAGAAAAGATACTCGCGTGCGCCTGTGAGCTTTATCTAGAGACTGGGTTGCCCGGTTTTTCGATGAGAAAGCTCGCAAAGAATGTTGGTGTTACGGCTCCGGCCCTTTACCGACACTATGACGGTAAGGAAAAAGTGCTCGCTGATGTTGTTAGGGAAGCGTACCAGGCTTACCAGGGATACGTATACCGGGCGCTGCAGGCGTCCACACCGATAGAGCGTTTTTTCCAAGCCGGTGAAGGGTATCTCGATTTTGCGCTTGAACATCCCCGTTGGTATAAGATCATGTTTTCTAGCCCGGAACGCCTTGGAATGAAGGAACTCCCGGATGACATAGAAGCAATGGGGTGGGGAGTCCACCAGTTTTGGATAGACCGAGTTCGGGAATGTATGCAGGTCGGTATCCTGAAGGAGGCTGATCCACTCCAAACCGCATTAACGATGTGGGCGCATGCGCATGGGATGATTCTGCTTTATCACCAAGGCTTTTTCCCGATGGATCAAGAGGAATTCGAATCACTATTCGAGAAATCAGGTGCTCGAATGATGAGTGGCTTTGCTACCCCCAGCTTCTCAGGTCAACTGGAAGAACTCTATATGGAAGATCAAACAGCGCCTCACGCATGAGATACAACAGGAAGAGGAAATGATGATACGGATACAATCCTGGAAGAACGTTCTGGGTATCATTCCGACATGCTTGTTTTTAGGAGTGGGACTGGGTTCAACTAGGGTCGAAGCGCAAGTTAGGCAGGTGGTTTTCGGGATAGAGGACGCTGTTCGAACTGCGCTAGGAGCGAACCCCGATGTCGTGGCTGCTCGCCTAGGACTCACTGAAGCAGAGGAACGCGTATCGGAAGCGTGGAGTGAGGTCTACCCGAGGATAGATCTGAACGCTAGCTACTCGAGAAATATTTCACCCACTGTCAATTTCCTACCTGCGTCGATTTTCGATCCTACAGCGGGTGCAGACGACTACCTACCTGTTCGGTTTGGGGCCGACAATCAATGGGCCTCAACTCTCTCCGTAGAACAGCCGCTTTTGCGTCCCTCAGTCTTGGTGGGATTAGGAGCTGCGTCACGTTTTGAGCAACTCCAAGAAGAGGCAGTTCGCGGGCAGTCTCATGCAGTCGCGACCCGGGTACGGCTATCGTACTACCAACTCCTTCTATTGAGGGAACAGCAGCGGCTAACAGAGAACTCTGTGCGACGAGTGCGCGAGTCTGTTCGTGAAACAAGAGTGAGGAACGAGAGTGGGCTTGCTTCGGACTATGATTTACTGAGGCTTGAGGTCGAACTTGCAAATCTGGAACCAAACCTCCGACGAGCAGAGAATAGTGTTCGTGAAGTCCGTCGACAGTTGGCGATTGAGCTAGACGTATCCGAACAAGAGGAGATTACGGTCAGAGGGTCGCTGGCCAATATGGATCTGGACAATCTTGAGAATAATGATCCAGATAACCGTGAGATCCTAGAATTCATCGGATTTCAAGGAGGAGACTTAGAGCTGTCAGACCGAGCTGTTCGGATGGCAGGTGAATTGAGATCTGACCTTAGGCAGCTGGAGCTAAATCGGGACTTAAGACAGACTGAGGTAAGATTAGAGCAGGCCAGCTACCTGCCAGAGGTGACACTGTTCGGCAACTATATCATTAATGCTCAGGATAATGGGAGTCCGAATTTCTTCGCCCGCGGTGATGGTCAGAGGGCTTACTCTCGCATTGTCGGAGTCAGGGTGAGTGTGCCGGTATTTCAAGGGTTCAGACGTGTGTCTCGAATCGATCAGAGGCAAGCAGCTCTTCGGTCCGCCGAGATCCAATCCCAACGCGGGCGTGATATGGCTCAGGCCCAGGTAAAGAGCCTCTTAGAGTTATCTGCAGAATCACTGTCACGAGCCCGAGCTCAAAGACTGGCGGTGCAGCAGGCAACTAGAGGGTTTGAGATAGCGAGCGCACAATATCAAGAGGGACTTGGAAGTCAGTTTGAGCTCATAGATGCCGAAGTGGCGCTGCGTCAGAGTGAATTCAACTACGCACAGGCAGTCTTCGACTACCTCGTCGCACGTGCTCAGCTAGATGAAGCAACAGGATTGGTTCCGTTTGTTGACCAAGACGCAATCCAAACAGGTCGAGAGGGTTACGAACTACCATGAAAAACTCGGATACTAGGAAGCGAGGAGTTTTATCTCTTGTAGCCGTACTTGCTATTAGTGGATGTGGAACTGCTCAGGCAGACGGGATTGATAGAATGGATTCTGACGAATTCGTTCGTATCATCAATGTTGAGGTAGCGCGGGTTGAGACCGAGAAGTTTGTGGAAGAGATCAGGTTGACGGCTACAGCTGTAGCCAATCAAGACGTGATGGTCTCGGCTGAAGAAAGTGGCGTGATCCGAGAAATCTTCGTCGATAAGGGCGCACAGGTTGAAAGTGGTGCGCCACTTGCCAAGATCGATGATCGTGTGCTCACTGCACAAGTGGAACAGGCTCGTGCTGTCGCGGAGCTAGCTAGGCAGACTTGGGAGAGACGCAAGCGGCTATGGGAAGAAGATCGGATAGGCTCTGAGATTACCTATCTAGAAGCTCGGTTTGGTGCGGAGCAGAGCATGGCTGCGCTCAAGGGTCTTGAGGAACGGCTAGCTCGGACAACTATCCGAGCCCCGTTTTCAGGCGTTTGGGATGAGCGCCACGTAGAAATCGGATCGATGGTAGCACCGGGACAATCAGTGGGACGGCTTATTGATCTCGATCCGGTAAGGGTGGTTGCCGGTGTACCGGAAAGATACGTCCCGGATGTTTGGGTTGGAGCTGAAGCTGCCCTCGACTTCGATGTATTTGCTGGCGAGCGGTTTACTGCTCCGATCCGTTATGTGGGCTCTACCGTGAACTCTCGAAATCGGACGTTTCCAATTGAGGTTATGGTGCCCAATCCCAGTAGACGTATTAAGCCTGAAATGGTTGCTAATATGGCGGTAACTCGCCGGGAAGTTGATGAGGCGATTGTCGTGCCCCAAGACGTTCTCGTGCGGGTTGAGGATGGTTACGTCGTGTTCGTAATAGCTGAGCGAAGTGAGGGGATGGTGGCTGAAGTCCGTTCGATCATTCTAGGACCGGGTCGGCGTAATCTTGTAGTCATCGAATCAGGGATTGAACCCGGGGAACAGTTGATTGTGGTAGGTCAAAAATCTGTAGCAGATGGTGACAGGGTGAACATTGTCGGAGGGAGGCAGTAGAGGCGTGCACGAAGACAAGAAATCACGTCAAAGAATGGGAGTGAGTGAACCCGATATGAGTGGGGCGGGATCTAACTCCCTAGAGCGATACAAGGAGTTCTTCCCAACGAGCTTTGCGATCGACCACAAAACTTCTGTGGTCATATTGTTGCTGATCATTGGTGTCCTGGGTGCTTTGTCCTACCAGGCAACGCCCAAAGAGTCTTTTCCGCAGATTCCGATATCGATGCTTGCGGTTAATACGGTCTACCGTGGTGTGTCCCCGGGTGACGTCGAAAGTCAAGTAACCCGGGTGTTGGAGGAAGAACTCTCCACAATCAGCGAACTCAAAGAATTAACGTCCACATCGGTAGAAGGTTACTCAAGCATAGTGGCAGAGTTTGAGGCATCTATCGATATCGATAACGCGTTACAAAAAGTCAGGGAGAAGGTAGATCTAGCGAAATCAGATTTGCCTCAGGACGCCGAAGAACCCTCGATTCTTGAGTTCAGTTTCTCAGAGATGCCGGTTATGCAGGTCAACTTGGCTGGCGAATATGGACTGGTGCGTTTGAAGGAATTAGCTGAGGAACTACAGGATCGCATAGAAGCACTGCCTCCGGTTTTACGAGCGGATCTCCGTGGTGGGTTGGAGCGGGAAGTCAAGGTCGATGTCGACCTCGGAAAACTGCAATTCTATGGCATCGCGCTCAACGATGTAATCGACGCAATCCGGAATGAGAACGTAAATATTCCAGGTGGTTCAATAGATGTTGGTGACACTAAATATCTGATACGTGTAGATGGGGAGTTTGATGAACCCACTTTAATAGAGGACATTGTCGTCCTTATCGAGGAAGGGCGACCGATCTATGTGAGGGATGTGGCAACTGTAGATTTTGGTTTTGCTGAGCGAGAGAATTTCGCTCGCATGGATGGTGTCGCAGTTATCACTCTTGATGTTATCAAACGCTCCGGTGAGAACATCATCGAAACGGCTGAGGGAGTGAAGGCAGAAGTCGCAGCGATGGAAGCGCTCTTTCCACCCACGACCAACGTCACATTTACCTCGGATATGTCCGAGGAAATCGAGGTAATGGTGTCCAGCCTCGAAAACAACATTGTTTCAGGGCTGATTTTGATCGTAGCTGTGCTTCTTTTCTTCCTTGGGGCAGGAACTTCAGTATTCGTCGCCATCTCGATTCCTGCGTCAATGTTCCTTTCGTTCATGATGCTCAATATCCTGGGCATTTCGATGAACATGATTGTGTTATTTAGCTTGATTCTTGCCTTGGGAATGCTTGTCGATAACGCCATCGTAGTTGTAGAGAATATTTACCGATTCCTGGAAGATGGGTGGGATCGGACATTGGCTGCGAAGAAGGCAACTGGAGAGGTTGCCGTACCCATTATCGCCGCGACAGCGACCACGCTAGCAGCTTTTACACCGCTTCTGTTTTGGCCTGGTGAGATAGGTGACTTCATGGGCTACCTCCCTAAGACACTGATTATCACACTAACCAGCTCTCTTTTTGTAGCTATAGTCATCGTCCCAACGTTGAGCGCCATGTTCATGCAGCTTGATGGGGTGCCACGCATGCCGATGCGGCATGCTATGCGTTGGACATTAATTGGCGCGACCCTAGCAACCTTAGTGTTTGTATTTATTGGTGTGAATCCACTTTCTGCTGTGCTGCTATCAGTGACTATGGTAGCTCTGTGGGGGCTTTACCGGTTCATCCTGAAGCGGTTAGCTCGGCGTTTCCAGGACAACTTCATACCAAACCTAATGCGAGCGTATGAGCGCCAACTACGGTGGGCGTTATCACACCGTGCTACCATGCTAGCTGCTACTTCTGCCGTCTTCGTAGTGACTGGTGTGGGCTATGGGTTATTCGGATTGGGCACGGAGTTTTTCCCAGAGTCGATGCCTCCGGGGGAAATGGTGGTTCAGATTGAAACACCCGTCGGAACAAGAGCAGAGGTAACTGACGAATTTGTTCGTGAACTCGAGCAAGAACTCAACGGGGTTGGTGGGCGTTCAGATTGGGTGTCGGTTGTCTCAGTTACCGGTAGTGGTGGTGGTCGAGGTGGCGGGAATCCGACAGGAGGTGGTCCAACAGGGCCGGAGGGCGGTCGTTTAAGTGTATCCTTAGTCGACTTTCAAGATCGAGAACGTGACGCCTTCGAGACTCTGGCTGAAATGCAGGCAACAGTTGGTACGCAAATAGCTGGGGCCACAGTAACAGTTGATAAGGTCGTGGAGGGTCCACCCCAGGGAGTACCGGTTAGCATAGAGATTGTCGGAGAGAATCCTGATGAACTTAAAGAGCTATCCGATGAACTACTGGGTATCCTTGAAGGTGCTCCGGTATACCCAAAACTGGTGGGTCTGGAGAGTGATCTTGACGAAGCACGCCCAGAGCTAGCTGTAGCGATAGATCGAGAGAAGGCGGCTCTCTATGACTTGAATACTTCAAGGGTAGGGAATGCCATTCGTAGTGCCATCAACGGTACCGAAGCAGCTAAATATCGAACTGGTAACGACGAATACGACATCATAGTTAGGCTTGCAGACACGTACCGTAATGAGTTGGAAGGTCTGCGCGAACTTACGGTGATGGCAGAGGGTGGGATCCAAATACCGCTCGTATCAATGGCGACCTGGAGTGTTGAGGGTGGGGCAGGCGCGATTCGCCGAAAAGATCAGGAACGGATGGCAACGATTACTTCAGATGTGGCAGCTGGCTATACGAATAATGTGGTGATGGAAGAGGTACAAGAAACACTGACTGAGTTTGAGAGCAGCCTTCCTCCTGGGTATACCATGCGCTATACCGGGCAGTCCCAGGAGCAGGATGAAGCACAAGCATTTCTGAGCGGCGCATTCCTCACCGCATTGATGCTGATAGGGTTCATTCTCATTAGCCAGTTCAACTCGATCGTTAAGCCCGTCATCATCCTGACTTCAGTGATCATGTCCACGATTGGTGTGCTGCTTGGACTTATGATATTCCGGATGCCGTTTGGGATTATCAATACGGGTGTAGGCATTATCTCGCTCGCGGGGATTGTGGTAAACAACGCGATAATCTTGATCGACTATATCGATGTCCTGCGGAAGCGCGATGGTATGAATCTTCCTGATGCACTCGTAAGAGGTGGAAAGACTCGCTTCCGACCAGTTGTTCTTACTGCACTGACTACAGCTTTGGGTTTGGTACCTCTTGCCATCGGCTTGAACTTCGACTTTTTCGGATTCTACGGGGCTCTAGATCCAGATTTCTACTGGGGAGGAGAACAGGTCGCTTGGTGGGGTTCTATGTGTGTGGCCATCATCGCGGGGATTCTGTTCGCCACATTTCTCACCCTGATCTTAGTTCCGGTCATGTACTCTCTGGTTGATGAGCTGACGAGCTTCTTAAAACTTCATTTTCTTCATGTTGAAGAGTCTGAATTGACTAAGGATGAGGGTGTGCCCCAGCAAGGGCGGATCCCACCTTTTGCTCCTCCGGATCCGGCAGGGATGCCGACTTGATAGAAGGAAGTTGGTCGATCCCATGCCGAGTCCTATCCCGGACATTATATAGATGACTTTTATGACGTTGTTTGACTTGGGTATGAGGTGACTCATTTAGCGCTGAATGTTGCAGCCTTCAGGAGAAATGTTATCCAAGCACTGTGGCTGACATCCATGGCAGTCACTTTGTTCGATGTGTCTCTTTCAGCGCAAACATCCAGGCAAGGACTCCTCAGCCTGGAGGATGGCCGGATCTTCTATGAAGTGATTGGGTCTGGTGCTCCAATAGTGGTTATTCATGGCGGACCAGGGTTGGACCATAACTATCTTCGGCCCGGCCTTGATATACTTTCTAGCCGAAATACTCTCGTGTACTACGACCAGCGAGGCACAGGACGGTCCGAGGCTACACTAGCCCCCGATGTTATCCACCTCGACGCCTTTGTAGACGATGTCGATATTCTTAGGCAGACTCTTGATTACGAGAAGGTCACGTTGCTTGCCCACTCGTTCGGAGCCCTGATCGCGTTAGGGTACGCCAGCAAGTATCCGCTCAATGTGGACGGGCTTGTTCTAATGAATCCAGTAGAACCCGGTAAGAGATTTTCAAGTGCTACTGCAATTCGGCAATCTGCTGCTCAGAGTGAGCAAGATATTGCTGAGTTAGAAAGACTTAGGTCTTCTGAAGGTTTCCAGGCTCGGGATCTTGCAACTGTCAGCCAAGCGTATCGTGTATCTTTCAGGGGCATGTTCCGAGACAGGAGGTTGGTCGATGAACTAGAGTTGAACCTTTCTGTTAGGACTGCACAAAATGGTCAGGAAGTAGCGAGGCTCTTTGGGGAGGATTTAGATACAATTGATTGGTGGGACAGGCTTCCCGAGATTGAAGTGCCTACACTAGTTGTACATGGTCGTTATGACATTCAGCCGGTAGCGATGTCACGAGCTCTTGCAGATGCGCTCCCTTCAGGAACACTGGCTGTGCTGGAAAGCGGACATTTTCCCTATGTAGAGGACCAAGTGGGATTGGCATCTACTTTAGCGAGATTCCTGGCAGAGTTACCAAGGTGAGCAAGGAAAAATTCAGAAGGGTCATCATAGTTCTTTTGAGCTATGCTGTTGGATCAGTAATCGTTTTTCTGAGTGCCTCAGTGTTATCGCGAATCTTGGCCTTGCCTGACCTATTTTCTCGTGCATTACTCACCGGGTTGACTCTTGGAGTACCGATTTCGATCACTGTCGCGTGGATATACCCGAACATCGGATTGAGTGGTCGCTCACAGCCGGACGAACACAGTGTAAGTAGGGAAAGCCATACAGAAGAGTAGCATGTGGTCGTGGCTAGTGAACCTTAATTAAGCCTAAGCCCTACTCTTCCCCTTCTTTGGTCTCTCCTACGGGTGAATAGTCCGTTCCCGGTGTTCCTTGGAAGAGACTGGACAACCAGACCAGGGGTCTCTTGAGCATTATTAGGGCGTGATGTCGACAGCGTAACGCGTAGTGAACGCGATGAACTTACTTATCTCGGTCATGTCATTGCCTATAAAACGGATCGTGTGAGCGTCCACCCGATCAACGTTTGGGAGATAGGCCATAACCTCAGCTGGTAAATAGTTCTTGAACGAGATCTCAAGCTCAATAGGGGCTTCCAAAATATACGGCTCGAAATCCTCCACACGGTTGAGAGCCGCCCTGACATGGTTACGAATGACCTGGTAGGCGGCTTCAGGCATAAGTGTGCGGGCTGCGTGAAAACCAAGAGCCCATTTAACGACAGCTCCTTCCATGTCCCCTATTACGCGTTGAGCCTCTTCAACGACCGCGTCATCTCCCGAAATCATCACTACAGGGACCCCGAAATCTCCTGCAATAGCAGCGTTGATGCTGGCCTCGAGCATCTCAACACCGTTCAGCCGAATCGCTGTAAGGTTGGCACTTGAAATGGTGTGTGCTCGAACTCCTTCGGTGTTCGTTGTACTGGAGTGATATCCGATAAAGATCACAGCATCAAAGGTTTCATCGATACCTTCCATCATCATCAGTGGTCGAGGCCAAGAACGGATGAGTTGGATATCATCGGGTAGTTGTTCGATGAGGAGGTTTTCTCCATTCCCATGAGAATCAGAAATCAGAATTTCCGTAGCACCCATCTCTCTAGCTGCTTCAATAGCAGCGTTTACCTCATTGGTCATGATCTGGCGAAACCTCTGATACTCGAAACCGCTTGGCCCGAGTTGATCAGAGGTCACTGCACCGACCAGTCCCTCCATATCTGCTGAGATATAGATTTTCAGGCCATTTTCTTGGGCAACGATGACATCCGGGGATATGAGTCCCAGAAGCGCGATGAAAAGGGCAAGTATCTTCGTTTTATTCACGGTACCTCCGTATCAGGGCGCAGCCGCAAGTGCGTCGGCACAACGCTTTACAACTTCACGAGCTGAAAGGATTTCATCGATTCCGGATACTGAGCAACCGGCTTGCCAGTAGTCCTTAGTGCCTTGTTCATCAAGTGAAGTACGCTTGAGTTCGAATGTAGATTTTAGGGCGTAAATCATCCGCATAAGGTGTTTTGTTCGTGGACCTCGGAGCATCCAGCGTGCTAGGAAGCCTGACTTAGTTCCTCGACGCTGCACATAGGGAGTATTGATCACGGCCACAGGGATACCGCTGAGTTTCTCGGTCAAAACTATGTCATCTTCTTCAGCGTCCAAGATGGACTGCTTGTAGGGTGTGCTTGCCCGACATTCAGTGGTGGCAATGAAACGTGTGCCCATTTGTATGCCAGCATATCCTAGTCGGAGCGCCTCTACGAATTCTTCCGGTGTACCGATTCCTCCAGCACATACTACGGGAAGGCCCAAATCACTGACCTCTTCAAGAAGGGGAGCCTGTGCTAGGGGCCCGGCATGGCCACCCGCCCTCCTGTTCACCGCAATTAGGCCTTGGACACCAGAGTCCAGAGCCTTTAGTGCCCATTTGCGCTCGGTAATATCGTGATAGACCACTCCTCCCACAGCTGATACGCGGTCAACAACCCAGCGAGGTTTGCCAAGGGATGTGATAAAGAAACGGACGCCTTCCTCAAGAGCGATGTCGATCCACTCGACCATCTTGTTGTGATACCTCTTAGATGAGGCTTCAATGAGTGCGTTCATTCCGATCGGGCGGTCAGTAATTGACTTTATTAGTCTGAGGCCTTCCCTAAAGTCGTGTCCATGGACGTAAGTGAGTGACAACGGCTGTACCACACCAATCGCTCCTGCATCGGAGGCAGCAGCCACAAGCTCTGGGTTCGAACAGGGATACATCGGACCACAGATGAGTGGTAGCTGGATTCCCGCGTGATGAGTCAGGGGAGTGTCATTTCTCATTTGGTATTTTGCTTCTCCGGGACGGGACCAAGTCGCCAGTGTGCCCGTATTTCAGCCACTATGTCTCCGGAGTTATCACGGATCTTCGCATTAACCCAGTAATCCATCGGTTCACACACCTCAGGGATTTCACAAGTCGCCTCTGATTCAATGGTGCCACGAGCCTTCTTCGTGTAGGAGACGTCTAGGCCGACGAGAATTCCACGAATGGATTCCGGCATTGCTCCTACCAG
>CAWVZF010000062.1:0-11391 GCA_963934665.1 uncultured bacterium
TTGGGACTGTATCACTCGACACCATTGAGATTGGCGGCCACACTGAAAAAGATGTCCTAGGTGGCTCGGCTCTCTATTTTGGAGCTGCTGCCAGGCTCTTCTCCGATGTCACATTACTAGGGGTCGTAGGAACGGACTTTCCCAACTCAAAGCTTGATCGATTCAATGAAATCAACATCGATACTTCGGGTATCTCGACCCAGGATGGAGAGACATTTCGTTGGCATGTTCGGTACGAATCAAACGGGGAAAGGAATACGCTTTCGACCAACAGGCCAAGTGCACTTGTCCAGCCTTCGATACCTGAGTTGAGGTACAGACCGGACGCACTCTTTCTCGGTAGCACAGATCCATCCATTCAGGCTTCGGTGTTATCTGATTTAGGACAACCGTCCCTCGTCGTTCTTGATACAATGAGTCACTGGATCAGAGATCGGCGCGAAGACTTCGATATGGTTGCACGCTGTGCGGATGTTGTTCTTCTGAACTCAAAGGAGGCGGGCCTTTTAGGTGATGGAGACCATCGCTCTGCAGTTGCCCAGATCCTAGAGGGTGGATCCTCTTGGGTGGTCATAAAACAAGGAGGCCAGGGGGCGGTCGCCTTCAGTCAAGAGAAGTCGGTTAGCGTGTCGAGTGTACTGCCTCGCTATGTGACTGATCCAACCGGAGCAGGAGATGCTTTTGCCGGAGGCCTCGTATCAGCGCTTGCTGGCGGTAGCACGCGGTTAGTTGATATGCAGATTGCGATGCGTAGAGCTGCGGTGATGGGTTCCCTCGCGGTTGAGTCGTTTTCGATCAACAGCCTATTGGAAATAACTACCGATGAGGCTGACTCAAGGGCCAACGAAGTTGCAGTGCACGTGGCATGAAATCTGTATAGCTCTTGAGTTTTAGCCCTGTTAGAACCGACTATTCAGTCTAGGTGACACAAAGGGAGAGCGCATGTCGGAGAAAAAGAAGCGATTAATTGTCGTAGGTGACCGTGTCTTGATCCAACCCGAGGAAGGCGAGGATCGGACCAAGGTTGGTCTCTATCTTCCGGCAACTGCGATGGATAGTCAGGCTGTACAAGGCGGGACAGTGGTTGCGACAGGTCCTGGAAACGCGGTTTCTGCACCTACTGAACTGAGTGATGAACCCTGGAAGATAGGGAGCCCTGAGCCTCGTTACGTTCCACTGCAGGCGGAACTTGGTGATTACGCGGTCTTTTTCCGGAAAGCAGCGGTTGAGATCACTTTTGAGGGAGAACACTACTTAGTGGTTCCGCAGGCTGCGATCCTAACGCTTGTCCGGGATGAGGATGACGAAGAGATCGACATTCCATCTTTCTAAGGCTCACGTTAAGGGTGTAGGCACCTCCCGGTCACCACGCGCAGAGGTGGCTGATCTAGCTAGGTATCGACATGTCATTTCTGACTGGGACGCATTCAGGAAGTCTGCTGCAAACCCTGAGCCTACCGTCTTCAGAATCTGCAGGCGCCGCATCACTCCACAGGAACTCGTCGACCGTTTGACGGAGCAGGGGTTTCGACTGCGCAAGAAAGCTGGATTGCCAGACTTCTATGAGGTGGAGGAGGGGCCACGTCCTGTGTCACTTACATTAGAACACTGGCTCGGTCTGTTCTATGTACAGCAGGCATCCACCGGGATTGCTGCTCCTGTACTCGACCCTCAACCTGGCGAGCGTGTCCTAGATTTGTGTGCTGCACCAGGTGGCAAAACGACCCATGCGGCAGAATTGATGAAAAATCGAGGATGCTTGGTTGCAGCTGAGTTGAGTGAGAACCGAATTCGCGGTCTTCTCGGAAATTTGTATCGGCTTGGGATTTCTAATGTTCTTGTTGCTTCGGGGGATGGGAGGGAGGCGCCAGAAGAAGCTCTGTTCGATCGAGTGCTGGTCGATGCTCCGTGTTCGGGAGAAGGGACTCTCCGGCGTCGATCTGGTAGAGCTCCACGGCAGTCATCTTCATTCCTTGGATATGTGACGAAGGTCCAACGCCGGCTTCTGGAGAAGGCAATTCGAGTTACGAAGCCGGGAGGGACGATTCTTTATGTAACGTGCACATTTGCACCTGAGGAGAACGAAGCTGTTATCGATGGGATCCTTCGGGATCATCCGGTCGAAATTGACCCAATTAGACTCCAGATACCATGCGCTTCTGGGCTCACCTCGTTTGAGGGTCAGAGATATGATCCTGCCCTAGAGGGCTCAGTCAGGATCTATCCACAGCATCTCGATTCAGGTGGACTTTTCATGGCGAGACTGCGTCGTCTCGATCGCAGCGTCGGAGAGGATAGCTTCGGTGCCGCAGAACAGGGGGCTGAAGGTTGGAAATCTGTGCCACAGCTCTTTCCGGGGAATGATCCTTCTGATGTCGCGGAGCTTGTGGAACTTGCCACGAATGATCTTAAGGGTCGTTTTGGAGTGAGTTCGGCGCGCCTGGATGAGTGCAAATGGATTCTTCGTGGTCGTCGCCTATGGTTGCACACCATGGACGAATGGCCGGTCGATGCTTGGAAAACAGGTGTATGGCGACCGATCTCGATTGGATTTCGTGCGGTGGAGTTCGACTCCCGAGGCCGTCCGAGGCCTACCAATGACTTACTGCGTTGGCTTGGCCATGAGGTGCGGTCACGCGTTGTGGATGTGAATGATACCCAACTGCATCAGTTGGTCACACAGAACTCCTTATCCATCCCAGGAGATTTCCTGGGCCCCGTAGCGCTTCGTCATAGCGAAGACGTAGTAGGCCGTGGAGCGATGACTCAGGATGGCCTGAAGAGTGAGATTCCGCGCGCCCGCGCCACAGATCTCACTCGGGCGCTGGATATCGATTAGCTACGAGTTTTGGTCTTTCAGTGAATTTCTCTCATCTCTGACAGAAACAAGGTGTTCTACGAAGAGAGCATCTGCAGGGGCAAGTGGAAGCAGGACAAGTGTGTCTAGGCTAAACCAGCCCATCTCCGAATGTTCACTCAGTTTTGGAGTGCCCTGCACAGCAACTTTGACAAACTCGATAATGAACGGAGCCCCTTTGTCATCGGCAGAGAAAAGGGTTTCCCCAACCGAGACCACTTCCAGGCGAAGTTCTTCTGAGAGTTCCCGGCGGATACCCTCATCTTTGGATTCGTCGGGCTTAAGCTTACCGCCTGGAAACTCCCATCGCCTACCGTGGCGCTTATGATCCGGTCGGCGGGCGACTAGGTAACGATCGTCTTGTGAGATTACTGCAGCTACGACGGGTATGTTTTCATCATACATCAGTAATAACTGACACATCTGTGAGGAAGCTAGTACCGGTCGTTACCCAAACATTTTGGTGCAGCGCTCCCTTGGCATTCAGGGAATGATTCATTGCAGATTGATGCTGATCCCAACCGCGATGGCAACGCCTCCCAAGGCTATAAGTCCCAGATAGAGTGGGACCGTGAACTTGATCCAATCTTCATAGCGCACACCACCAGCCGCGAGAATCGCCATGAGTGCGCCGTTTGTAGGTGTAATCAGGTCACACAGCCCTGCCCCGTACTGGTAGGCGAGAACAGTGACTTGGCGAGAAATTTCCAGGAGGTCAGAAAGAGGAATGAGCACAGGCATCGTCAGAACGGCCTGTGAACTCACGCTCGGTATAGGTACATGGATCGCTGCCTGTGCCACGACCATTCCAAGTGCTGATGCAAGGGACGGAAGGCTCTCTAGTGGCTGGAACATTCCATACACGATTGTGTCAATGATCCGGCCATCGAGAAGCACGACATAAATCGTTCTAGCAAATCCAATCAGGAGCGCAGCATAGGCCATCTGGCGGAATCCATTTACATAGGCCTGGGCGATACGACTTGGTCCCATTCCGGAAACAGCCCCCGCGAGCACACCCATGATGAAGAAAGCACCGGACATGTGATTGAATCCGATTCTGGCTAAGTATCCCATCAATGCGAATGTGCAAAGCAGCATCAACAGGATGACCCAGTCCCTCCAC
Source organism: uncultured bacterium (assembly GCA_963934665.1). Lineage (GTDB taxonomy): Bacteria > Gemmatimonadota > Gemmatimonadetes > Longimicrobiales > Gaopeijiaceae > UBA1142. The sequence goes on from CAWVZF010000062.1 coordinate 3,984, forward strand.
CCTAACGCATCCTCTGGATCTTCAGTGCTGCCAATCTCGGGTGCGACACGGGTCCGGATAGCATATCTCATCGTCATCCCAATCCAGAATACTAAAGCTATCAGGAGGAATACGACTCTAAAGGGCCAGCCTGATACAGCTGTCACACCAGCTGCGTCTTGGGCGATCAAGACTTGGAATGGATTGATCGGACTGAAGGCAGATCCTACAAAGGCCGCGCCGGCACTTATCGACATAGCAACCAGGGGGGTAAACCCCAATCGGGTGGTCACGATCAAGACGACAGGGATCAGGGGGATGATTTCCTCCTGCATGTTCTGAACGACTCCACCTGTAGCGAAGAAGAGCGAAATGGCGGCAAGGATGAGCAGGTCTCTTCCCTTGAGTGCGCGAACAAGAGATGAGATTCCTCGTCTGAGGGCTCCGGTTTCGTCAACTACCGTTAATGCACCCCCGATCAAGAATACAAGAAAAATGACGCCACCGGCGTCTACCATCCCACGTGGGAGTGCCACCATAGCAAGAAACAAGTTGACCGGTGTCTGTTCCACTTGTTGGTACGTTCCAGCGACTACAGCAATTGTCCCGGTTTCTTCATCCATGCTCCGCTCAAACTCACCTGCTGGTAGTACATAGCTCGCCATGGAGGCGAGGATGATACATCCTGTCAGCAGGACGAGTGGATGGGGAACGCGGAAACGGTGTTGGATGTCAGTCATCGTGCGCGCTGGGCTAGAGATTTAAGAGCGTAGCTTGAATCAGCTTGTTGGAAACAATCCCCAGCTTGGGGCTGCGGGCCGCTATTCGCTAGCGCAGTGAGGCGAGCGCGCGTCACGGGGGCACTCGTCTACCCGTGGAAGATCGAGAGATCCACAAGGCCATGAGCAGCAGCAGGGGAAGTGCACTAAATAGTAGCAAGCGCCACCCCACTTGAGGTGGCGCCGACTCGATCGTGAGATCTGCTGAATAGACCAGGTCACTCAGGGGTGAGTTGTCACCGTTGCCTGAATTTGCGGCCACATGGAATACGACACTGTTTCCGGTTGAAGGAGCGATCCACTCCATAGACCAAGAAGTTGAGTCGGATGCTGACATACGTGAGCCCTGACGAGTCTGGTGGGCGTACCGTACACCGTTAGCGCCTATGCTAACTGCGATCCGGTCGTCAATTGGATGGATTTGACCTGCATTAAGTCCTTCCTCACCTCCAGTTCCATAACGAGCTGCGAGTTGGAAACCAGCCAGGTCGGTTTCTTCAGCCTCGAGGAGCACAGTCAAGAGATAGCGCTCGCCTTGAGCGTATTCGCTTGGGAGCCCCGTAATGGTGACGCTCCCCCCGAATGCATTGAGGTCACTACCTTGGTGACAAATGACGCAGGTGGGTTCTCCAAACCCTCCGGTGTGGCCGGGCGGTGGCACTTCGGGATTGAAAGCAGGAATGGCCGCCACCCCCGCGAGAGCAAGGGCGGCGGCCATCGCTGTAGATATACCTCCCATCAATGGGAGACGGCTCGCCTCCGTGGTGGAAGCTTGGCCACCCCAACCGTATTGGTATCAGCACCAAACCATACGGAGTTAGTTTCAGCGTCGAAGTACATGTGGCGGATCGTGCCACCTCCGCTTTCGACTGAGGTTTGGCTGAAGAACTTACCGGTCATAGGGTCGAAGCCCACAAAATTATTTGGCTCTATACCGGTCTCGACAATCCAGATGCGGTCTGAATCATCTACGGCCATACCGTAAGGTCGTGATTCAGCTCCATTCGGGAATTCAAACTCAGTCACTTCACCGGTTTCAGGATCAAGGCGTCCTAGCGAGCCACGAGTCCAGTCTCCGTACCAGATGATATCATCTGAAGTTATTCCGATTCGCCGTGGGCGCGCATTTTCTGGTAACTCATAAGTTTTTAACTCAAACGTCTCTGGATCCACCGTCCCAATGTGATTCGTGTTAAAGAGCGCGATCCATGGACGATCTTGAGAGTCGATCACGATACCGTAGGGGCGGCTGGAATTACCACGGCGAGACGCTTCAACTTGCAGGGATTCCAAAAGGCGGATTTCACCGGTCTCTCTAAAAAACTTACCTATATAGTTCGCTTGTTGAGCGGTGAACCAAATATCGCCCTGAGAGTCAAAAATAAGCGTGTGAGGATCTCGCACTGCCTCGTTTGGCATCCTGTATTTAGTGATATCACCGGTATTTGGATCGAGCATGCCGATATGTGTCGCGCGATTACCTGAATACCAGACCATTCCGTCATCATCAACTACTAGGTTGTGTGGTCCTGCCCCTTCTTCGAGGTCGTACTTCTTGAACTCACCTGTCTCGGGATTGAGCACGGAAACGTAGTCAGCTGTCTGGCCGACAAACCATACTTGCCCATTAGGGCCTACCATGGGGTCCCGAGGCCGTGAGGCTTCGTAAGGTACCAACCATTCTGTCAGTTCCGGGTCAGTATTGGTTTGGGCTATCCCAGGTTGCACGGGCAGAGCCAATGCCACTAGGAGTGCGATAATCAGCATCGGGGAAGCACGCATGCTTGCCTCCATCAAGAGGGTACGACCAAGCGGTGTAGGCAGTGGTACCTCGACCGCGATCTGCGCTGACAAGGTGGGTTGTCTCCATAAATCATGCGAGTCCCTGCGTCAGTTCCAAGTTTAAACTGACAGATGAAACGGTGATGCCTCGCCCGTAGAAACGTGTGGCGATAGCTTGGCCTCGTTTCTTGGACCCTCCCAGGATCTATTTGCAAGGCCATTTTTGGGTCTTCAACCCCTCCTTCAAAGCTCTGCGATGAGTAAGTACGACCAAGATATGGAGCCCCGCGGGGCGAACCACGTGGCGCTTACACCACTGTCATTCTTGCAGCGGACGGCCAGCGTGTATCCTGACCGGGCTGCGATCCGCTACATCGGCACTGAACAGAGCTGGTCAGAGACCTTCCAGCGCTGTTGTCGCTTAGCTGATGCACTAAGACGGCGAGGGGTAGGAAGGAATGATACAGTTGCTGTCCTCTGCCCGAACACGCCTGCAGCGGTCGAGCTTTCGTTTGCCGTTCCAATGGCTGGTGCAGTCCTGAATATGATCAACACCAGACTCGATGCGGAGATGGTTGGCTTTATTCTGGACCATGGAGAAGCTTCGGTGTTCATGGTTGACCAGGGTCTGGCCGAGGTGGGTGAAGGAGCTGTGCGCTTTGCGACAGTGGATCCACTCGTCATTGATATCGAAGATCCCACTCAAGCTAAGGGTTCCTCAATAGGGAAGGTGACCTATGAGGCCTTGGTCGAGGAGGGGTCAATCGATGCAGACTGGTCTTTTCCGCCTGATGAATGGGACGCGATCGCGCTGAATTACACATCTGGAACAACAGGAAATCCGAAGGGAGTTGTATACCATCACCGGGGGGCATATCTGAACGCACTCGGAAATGCCCTGGAGTGGTCTCTGCCGCAAAACCCTACATACCTCTGGACGCTTCCGCTTTTCCACTGCAACGGATGGTGTTTTCCTTGGACTGTGGCTGCAGTTGCTGGTACAAATGTCTGCACCCGAGGGGTCGATCCGGCTGAAATCATCGATCTAATCGAAACAGAGGGAATCACACATATGTGTGGTGCTCCGATCGTTGTGAATATGGTCACGACTGAAGTAGAGCGGCGCGGGGAGCGGCTTCCACACTTGGTTCACATGATGACAGCAGGAGCGGCTCCTCCAGCTGCTGTGCTTGATCGAGCAGGCCGAATCGGGCTTGAGATTACACATGTATATGGACTGACGGAGTGCTACGGACCGAACACTGTATGTGCCTGGCATCCAGAGTGGGATGAACTACCTGCAGAGGATCAGGCTGTACTCAAGGCCCGGCAGGGTGTGCCATATGTGGTTCAGGAAGAACTGGCGGTACTGGACCCGAAGACCATGGAGCCCGTTCCAGCAGATGGAGAAACAATTGGTGAGATTATGATGCGCGGAAACGTGCTCATGAAGGGGTATTTGAAGAACCCAGCTACAACGTCTGAGGCATTCGCCGGAGGGTACTTTCATACAGGCGACTTGGCAGTACTTCATCCGGACGGGTATGTGGAGATCCGTGACAGGTCCAAGGACATTATCATTTCAGGGGGTGAGAATATCTCCTCGATTGAAGTTGAGGGTGTCCTCTACAGACATCCGACGATCTCAGCGGCAGCTGTTGTCGCAAGGCCGGATGATCATTGGGGAGAGACCCCCTGTGCGTTCGTTGAACTCCGTGAAGGATCAGATACGACTGAGCTGGAGATCATCGATTTTTGCCGAGATCATATGGCACACTTCAAGGCTCCCAAGACTGTGGTTTTTGGGGAATTACCAAAGACATCGACTGGCAAAATCCAGAAGTTTGTGCTCAGGGAACGCGCTCGCGATCTGAGTGACTAAAAGCTTCGGGCTTTCTCTAAGACTCTATCGGAGGATGCTTACAGGATCATTCGCTGACCCAGCCGGGGTCAGAAACAAGAATAAGGAGTATCCGCAGGTTGTCCCTTGTGATCCAAGCGCTGCGCTTGTTGCCAGAGCCTGCTGAGCAAAACTGGTACCATTCATACCCAGGATACTTCCCACCCCCGCAAGATTACCAGCCATTCCGATCTCGATCGGGCCTAATTTCTGAAGTGTGCGAGACGGGGTGCCATTCGCAATGGGTAGAATTTGGCTGAGCCCCAATGGGACAGCTAGACAGGATCCATAGGGTGCTGGATTGCGCCCCTGAAAGAGACTCTGTGACATCGAGTGGGGCTGTGACCGTGACCCAAATCCAGTCCAGAAGTCGAGTGTGGGTGCGTGCTGATACCCGCTAGAGATCTGACCACCACGATCAGAACGACTCCAGCTTCCGAAGGGGTTTTCTGCTCCGTCTTTATCAACTCCGAGCAGACCCAGGCCAGCGTTGACAGCATGAGCACAGCCTGTCATTCCAAGTAGGAGTGCAAGCGAAAGGGCAATTCCTCTGAGTCGCGATTGCTCTTTCATAATTAAACTCCAAGCCTTAGGCGCATCTGGATCCGGCTCCCATAAGATACGATGTGGTTCGGGTTTCGTCACTCAAATTCTTATCCTAAGAACCTTCACTCGCCTCCGTATTCTGCTCGCAGCGTGACTTTACGCACCTTGCCCGTTGCACCCATCGGCAGCTCATCCACGAAGATTACATCGTCCGGCAGTTGCCACTTCGCAAGTGTTTCTGAGAGATATTCGAGTATTGATTCTTTGGTCGGCGAACTATCCGGTGTTGCGACTGCGATCATGAGTGGCCGTTCACCCCACTTTTCGTGTGGGACACCGATGACTGCTGCCATGATGATGTCGGGGTGTCCCATCGCTGTATTCTCTACATCAATAGAACTAATCCACTCACCCCCTGATTTAATCAGGTCTTTGGTGCGGTCGGTGATCTGGATGTAAGATTGGCTATCGATGGTTGCTACATCTCCCGTGGGAAACCATCCGTCAGGGGTGAGTCTTGATTCTTCCTCTTTAAAGTATCCATCAACCACCCAAGGCCCTCGGACTTGTAGCTCTCCGAACACGACTCCATCATGGGGAAGTGGTTTTCCATCGTCGTCGACAATACGGATCTGAACACCGAATGGCGGCCTGCCTTGCTTGGTCTGGAACTGTGAATACTCTTCAACTGATTGTGCTCGGTGAGATGGCAAAAGAGTATTGACCGAACCGAGCGGGCTCATCTCGGTCATGCCCCAGGCATGTCTAAATTCAATACCGAACTCGCCCTCCATGGTCGCCATGAGTGCACGGGGAGGCGCAGCGCCTCCCACGACTACCATATTCAGAGATTTTGGCTTCGAACCAGTATCTTTCCAGTATTGAACCAATGGGATAAACACTGAGGGGACTCCCGCACAGTAGGTTACATCCTCTTGGGACATCAGGTCAGAAAGTGCGTCAGCATCATATCGTGGGCCTGGAAAAACTATTTTCGATCCTGTTGCTGCGGCTGCGTAGGGAATGCCCCAGGCGCATGCGTGAAACATTGGCACGATGGGAAGCACTGTACTGGCTGCCCTAAGGTCAAACACGTCGGGCATGCAGACCCCAAATGCGTGCAACACTGTCGACCGATTACTGTATAACGCTCCCTTTGGGTTTCCAGTCGTGCCGGAGGTATAGCAAAGTGCTGCGGCAGCGTGCTCATCAAGATGAGGCCAATCGAAATCGACATCACCTTCGATGATAAATTCCTCATAGGAGACCGCGTTACCCAAGGAGGTTTCCGGCATGTGTTCAGAATCTGTGAGCACAACAACGGTTTCCACGTTAGGAATTTGTTCAGCCACGGCTTCAATCAGTGGAACGAAGGTTAAGTCTACAAACAGAACGCGATCCTCCGCGTGATTGACGATGTAGACTAACTGAGTGGGATGTAGCCTCGGGTTTAGTGTGTGGCATACTCCACCAATACCAGACACCCCGTAATAGACTTCAAGATGGCGGTGAGTATTCCAGGCCAAGGTACCCAAACGGTCACCTTCTCTGATCCCCTGCGCTACCAGCGCGCTTCCTAATTTTCTGGCACGCGCCCGGGCGTCACTCCAGGTGTACCGGTGGATTGGTCCTTCTACAGTGCGGGTGACAATCTCTTGGTCAGGGTAGACGTCTCCGGCATGCTCGATAAGTGATGAAACGAGTAGGGGGGTCTCCATCATACGGCCGCGCATGGCTTGTCTCCTCATGTGCTGCGGTATAGAGCGGGCAGCGAAGCTATCCCTCTATCCAATCCTCTGGCAATCCAAGAAATAGATCCCTTCCAGGGATTGTAGGATGGCTAGATGTGTCGAGTTCAGGCCAGCACCAGTAGGATCGGTCGTGTATTGTTGAATGCGGAACTGGCTTAAAGGATGGAGATTACAAAAAGGATGCGTGCGCGGTGTCTCGTTAGTATACGGAGGGTTTCGAGTTGCATTTTTGTACTCACGACTGCCTTAGGTACCTATGCGTGCTCGTCACCCACAGGCTTCGGAGGCCCCCTCGACTCAACATGGTCTCAATGGCTCACTCCAGAAGATGCTGGCTTCAGTCAAACTGCTCTCGAGACCCTTCCAGAGTACCTCTCCACACTCAACACGACAGGTCTCATGGTGGTCGTCGATGGAAAGGTGCTGCTGCACTTCGGTGACCTAGAAGAGCTTTCGTATGTGGCATCGGTTCGTAAGAGCATTCTCGCGATGCTTTACGGACCTTATGTCGCTGATGGTACCATCGACCTAGGCCGGACGCTGGAAGAACTGGGCATGGATGACCATGGGGGCCTCATGGCCATCGAGCGGCGAGCGACAGTGCGACACCTTCTCACAGCAAGGTCGGGCGTTTATCACGATGCTTCGAATAGTGGAGATGATTCTGATTC
>CAWVZF010000063.1:0-11370 GCA_963934665.1 uncultured bacterium
GCATGAATACTCGTAAAGCAGATCGTCAAACGCCCGAAACGGAATTTCACCGCCCCATGGTTCCGTATATGTTGTCGGGTCATCAACGGTGAATTCATACAGGATCATCTCTTCATCAGCTCGCGTGAACCGCTCTATCACTTTCAGGTGCTCTGAAGGTGGAATACCCCGGAAGGTTTGGAGTGGATAGATGTTGGTCGTCTCAACCACCAGTGTGTCACCTTCCCAACGGCCCCACGAGTCACCCATCCATGGACGCACGTGAGCAGCCAGTGGATTCGGTTCACCGAGGCGAATGATCCGGACATCATGGACCATTTCTGTAAGGATCATGATGTGATCTGCGGTCTGCACGATCGTGTAGTTGTTGTTGTAAAAACTGTTAGGGATCATCGGAGGTCCAGCACTGGACCCAAATGACATGATACAGCGTTCGCCAAGCGGCCTGTTCTCCGGGTTGTCATATGTGCCGAATTGGCGCCTGAATGCCCTATAATCTGCTATCCGTTGCTCACCTGCTTTGGTAAATGGAGGTCTGCGGCCGTCAGGTGGATGCGTTAGAAGTGAGCTTCTGGGCTCTCCATGTACGATTGCTACTCGGTCGCCCCGATCTATATAGACGTTGTTATAGCCGCCAGTCGAACGGCCAGCTCTAGGTGGTGGCCGATTAGGATCACTTGCCTGCGCCCCTCTTTCCACGCGAGCCTCTGCTCTGCCTTCAAGGGTCGCAACCTGATCCCAACTGAAGATAGGACCCTGGTCTTCTGCACGCTCGAACGGAGTAATTGTTTTGTTTGTCCAGTTGCCTTGGAGGTCTGGATGACCATCCGGTGTTCTGGGCATTACCCATGGCTCGGTTTCTTGAGGATCTACCTGTCCAGCTGACTGTGCGTAGAGTCCAGAGAATGCCAGGATAGCTAGTAGCACCAGGAAAGATGCCGGATATCGAACACTCATCTGCTACCCCCTTAGGCTCTCTGGATAAAGCCTTTACCAGTTCAGTGAATCTAGCTCACCGAAGAGACTCCAATGAGCCAATATGAGGTGAATCCCCCTCGGTAAGCCAGTCATTTTGGGGTTCTTGGGCTCTAGGGTATGAAGTATGGGGTTCTCACATGTCTCTATTTGGCGGATAGCTTGCCATACGCTTCTGTCTTGGGTATTGATCGGTACTATGCCAAACTCATTTTTTAAATGATTGGCATGCTGAGTTTTGCCCGACGGGAGGCCCCTATATGCTCAGAGTGATTCCTACAAGTGTCGTTAGAATAGCACGGCTGATTGCACTAGCATTTATTGCCCAGGCTATGGTCGGGCCATTAGATGCTCAAGATGCACAGGGTGTGAGAGTCGCCGCCGCCGATCAGATTCCGGCGGTAACACATGACGCGCCTACGTTTTATGCCGACGTCTTGCCGATTCTGCATGAGAACTGTGTCTCATGTCACCAGCCTGCTGGATTGAACATGGGAGGGAACGTGGCACCGTTCTCTCTGATGACCTATGAGGATGCGCGCCCGCGGGCCCGCAGAATCGCCAGCGCTGTGAAGGAAGGTCGCATGCCGCCTTGGTCTGCGGCAGAATGGCAACACGGGATGTTCAAGGGTGACCGCTACCTGGAAGATGATGAGAAGACAACACTGGTCGCTTGGGCAGAGGAAGGTGCGAGTGCTGGGGATCCTGAAGATGCGCCCCCATTGCCTGAAGCTGTGTTATCTGCATCGATAGGAGCGAACGACTGGTTCTTGGGTGAACCGGATTTAGTCCTCGAATTCGATGAACCGTACTGTATAGATGACGATGTTCGCGACATATACGTCAACATCCCTGTGCAGCTTACGGAGGACATGCTACCTGAAGATCGATGGATTCAATCGATCGAATATCGCAACGGACCTGCAGTACATCACATCGTGGGTGGTGTCGGAGGCCTGGTTCCTGGAGCTAAGCCTAGAATTTATGAGGAGGGCTATGGTCGATTGCTTCGTTCTGGGCCACGGGAGATCATGTTCAACATGCACTACAATAAGGAGCCCGGTCCCGGAAGCGCTGTGTGCAGCAATATCAAAGCAGGCATTACGTTCAAAAAAGATGGGGACGTAATTCGCCACGTTACCGGAGGTGACCAACTCTGGATGAATCCGGCTTCACTCTTGATACCAGCCGGGGACCCGAGCTACTCAAAATCCATTGAATATGAATTTGAAGAAGATGTAGAGATTTTGAGCTTTATGCCGCACATGCATCTGCGTGGGAAGGCTGCTTTGTACGAGATTACATATCCTGACGGACGGCATGAGACCCTTCTCCATGTTCCTAAGTATGAGTTTAACTGGCAACACTCTTACGCGTTCAAGGAGCCTGTTTTTGCACCCAAGGGTTCGATGCTCCGATTTACACTTTGGTGGGATAATTCAGAGGACAATCCACATAACCCTGATCCGAGTGTTGATGTCCGCTGGGGACGCCCCACACATGATGAAATGTCTCAGGGTTACATGAGCTTCCAGACTTTGGATGAGAGGCATATCGTGGTAGGGGAACCGTTGCCTGACGATCTTAGATCTGGATCAGATGAGGATGCGAGGAGTCGTGTTCGTAGACGGTAACCTTACCTGACGAAAATAAAGTTCAGGGCGTTGGCCCCCTCATGGGAGTCGGCGCCCTGGCCGTTTTATGGACTGAGACGACAAAGCATAGCCATAGATTCTGGAGCTGTAATTGACTGTTGTTCTTCGGCTACGTCTGGGAGTGCAAACAATAACTCGCAAGCCAGGGTCAAATTTTCTAATGCAAGGCTGGTGTCGGAGTGTGCTGGACCGAACTCGGCTGTTCTGATATCCAGAGACCGCCGATAGAGTGGAATTGCTTCGGCGTACCGCTCCTGGTGGTGGTAGAGTGAAGCTAGGTTAATCAGGACGTTAGCGACGTCTGGATGACTCGATCCTAGCGTTGCTTCTCTGATTGCTAGGACCCGTTCGTAGACCCGCCTAGCCTCTGTATATCGGCCCAGATCGTCATAGAGCATACCCAGATTGCTCAAGACGTGGGCCACTTCTAAGTGATGTGGCCCTAACACAATTTCGTCGATTGCCAGGGCTCGTTCGTACAGTGGCTCTGCTTCCTTGTAACGGGACTGCATCGCATAGAAGAAAGCCAGATTATTCATAGCAAATGCCACATCCGGGTGGGCCGGGCCCAAGACGGATTCCCTAATTGCCAGGGCTCGCTCGTACAGTGGCTCTGCTTCCTCGTAACGGGATTGAACTCCATAGTTGAAAGCCAAGCTGTTCAGTGTGAGCGCTACTTCCAAATGCTGAGGACCGAGCGCTGTTTCACGGATGATCAGTGCCCGCCGCAGGAGTGGTTCTGCTTCTGCATAGCGATCTTGAGCATTGTAGATGAAGCCCAGGTTGTGCAGGGTGAGCGCCACGTCCGGATGATCCAGCCCGAGGGCTTTTTCACGCATACTTAGTACACGCAGGAGTTTAGGCTCTGCTTGGTCGTGGTGACCCCGATTAGCTAGCAGGTTCGCCTCAGCGAAGAGCCTATGAGCCGCGGCGAGGGTCGAATCAGCGTGGACTGCCTGAGCCTGAAGCGTATCCGAAATCTGAACAAGCGGGAGGCCAAAGCAGAAAGTCAGAGCCAAGATCAAAACTCGCGGTAGCGGTATCACTGTTTGATACTGCTTAACAAGTAATGCACCAGGAAATGCCCATCACATCAACTACTCAATGATCTTCGCCATCACTCACGGGCACCGTACTAGCAGGTTTCATGTAGGTATCCCACCACCGGAGTTCATTCGCCATCCGATGCACGTTATTCCAGTGCCCCCGAATGCCGTGTGCCATGCCTTCATAGATGATGAGCTTGGTGGGCACACGTTGTTTTTTCAGAGATGTGTATAGCTGGATCGAGCCTTCTAGAGGTACCCGGTAGTCCTCTTCACCATGAACAAAGAGAGTTGCTGCCTGCACTCCGCCCGAGTTCAGGTAGGCAGATTGCCTGATCATGATCTCGCGAGCCTCTGGGTCCCAGGGTGGACCTAGGAATTCCAGTTCCTTGGTACGAGCGACATCTGAAAGCGCGTAGTTACTGGTCCAATTGGAAGCTCCGGCACCGGATACTGCTGCCTCGAAGCGATCTGGATATCTAGTGATCAACCAGTTGGTCAGGATGCCACCATATGAGTGACCAGTGGTCCCTACACGTTCCCGGTCAATCGGGTACCGAGCGATTAGGTGGTCGATGCCCGAAAGTACGTCTTCTCCATCATTCGTACCCCATGCTCCCCAGGTCCCCCACTTGAATGCGTCTCCGTAGCCTGTTGAGCTACGAAAATTAGGCAGAAAGACAAAATATCCATTTGCTGCAAAGAGCATATTCTTGAAGTTGAATCCATATCCTGACGCTGAATGTGGACCTCCATGGTTCACAACAATCAGCGGGTATTGCCCTTGTGGATCGTAACCGAATGGATATAAAAGAAACCCCTCGACCGGTGTGCCATCATAACTCTTGTAGAGGATCTGTTCTGATGGTCGAGTTGCGACCTCGACTTCTGTGAAAAAGTCAGCATGGATATCTGTGAGCCGTTTCTCGTTTCCTCCATCGATGTCAGCAACGTATATGTCTGAAGGCTTCTCGAATTCCCCGATGGTGTAGGTCATCCGTTGGAAAGATTCATCAATGTCGAGGCCATTGATTCGTCGATGTCCAGTTGTGATCTGTTCTACACCTCCACCGTTCGGAGAGACGCGGAAGAGGTGCCTGGCTCCTCCGATTCCTGTAACGAAGTAGATGTACTGACTGTCTGGCGACCACATCGGATTGCCTGGGTCGAGGTCCCAGTCTTCAGTGAGGTTCAGTGGCTCACCACCATCCGCTGCTCGGACATACAAGTCTCTTGGCCCGCCATGCCTCAACTTTCGATCGATGATCATGTTCGTACCGAAGGCACGGGTATAGGAGATCCATCGGCCATCCGGTGAGAATCCAGCGCCCGAGTACGTATAGCCGTCATTGGTGAGGCGAGTCAGTTCACCCTCAAAAGTGAGCAAGAAAAGATCTGAGCGGCCGTAGGCAAGTTCATCAAGGACTGCTTCATCAGCTGTAAAGAGGAGCCCATTGCCATCAGGTCTCCATCGCAGGTTGCCTGGTCGTAACCCCAGTTGTGTAAGCTGTCGTGGTCTCTCGCTACCGTCTGTGGCTGCGATGAAGATCTCGGCTAGTGCTCGCTCGCCTGCATCGGGGAGGGGGAATCTCTGACCGTCCCTCCGGAATGGATACCAGTCGAAAGCATCCCCTCTGAACCTTTCCTCATGTCGCTGTTCAAACTCTGATAGGTTGGATTCTGGGAGCTCAGGCTTGGGCATATCTTGTGTGAGCGCTGTCCACTGTCCATCCGGACTCTGCACACCCGGCGAAGCAATACTCTCATCCCTTATTGCAGGCCCGTCCGGTCGTTCAGGATCAGTGAGCCAGACGGCGTCTTGGTGACTGAACCTTAAATGCCCATCATCAGTCCACCGAGGATTGGAAACATTCTGGCCATTGTGTTGCACTTTGACGGGTATTCCAGATCCGTCCGATCGCACCACCCATGACTCAGTTATGGTCCCATTTGTTTCTTCTATGCGTTGAGATACCGTGAACGTGATCCAATCACCCGATGGTGAGATCAACGGAGACCCGACGCTCTTCACTCGATAATAGTCCTCAAGGGTTAGTTGACGTCCCATTTGAGCATAAATGGGAATCGGTGTGAGGATTACTAAACACATAAAAAAGACATTGCGAAGCATGGTCATCTCCAACTTGTTGTCATGTATTCTTAGGCTCTAGCGCCGACTTCTGCTTGTGGTGAGGTATTCGACGACTGACTCGTACCGGGCCTCATCTGCTGCTGTCCGCCCCTCCTGATCTACGGCTTTGGTGTCGATGCCGAGTTCTACAGCTAGCTTGACTGCCTCCAATGTTAGCGCTTCCACCTCTGAAGGATTTGGGTCGATGAATGCTCCCATCCTGCGAGGCCCACCCATTCCGACAGCCGCCATTAATGCCGTTGTCTTCTCTGTCCTGCGGACAGCTCCAAAGGTTCCTACAGCACCGATATAGTCTGCGTTGTGCACAAAGAGTGGATCTGCTCCGTGGTTCACTAGGAGCCGCATTGTGGCGGGTTGGATAAATCGAGCAGCGAGCCAAAACGGTGTTGCTCCAACCAACGCAGGATGGAAGTGCCAGTCGCTGGACGCCCGGCGTAAGGCGGTCCAGTTCGTGACTTGTGCATTCGGGTCGGCACCGTGCTCTAAAAGCGAGCGAGCCATAGCATCATCTCGTCGCATAATTGCCAAGTGAAGGGCAGAAAACCCTGCCCCGGCTGCATCAGGGTCCGCGCTTACATCTAGCAGAAATTCAACGAGATCTCTATACCCAGAGTGGGCAGCAAGAACGATAGCACTGGTACCGCGCGCATTGAAATCATTTATGCGTGCACCAGCAGCTATAAGAAGTTTCGCCGATGCAAGGTCTCCCTCACGGGCTGCGAACAGCAGCGCCGTATTATTTCCATGAGGTACGTTCTGCTGATTTGCTGGATTGCTATGAGGAGGGATGGCCATCACCTGACTCCATGTCTCTGATCGGACATGGACGTCTGCTCCATGTCCTAAGAGCACGCTGACAACAGCGGAATGATGCTGTGCCGCTGCCCACATGAGAGCGGTCTGTCCACGTGTACCCGTAGCGTCGGGGTCAGCTCCAGCCGTTAGCAGAAGCTCCACCACTTTGGCGCTGCCGGTTCGGGCTGCTGTCATTACTGGGCTTTCGCCTGAAACAAGAGAAATGGCAGGATCCGCCCCACTCCTTAGCAGCATTCCGACCATATCTTCACTTCCGTTCAAGCTTGCATTCCAGAGCGCTGTCGCTCCGAGGTCATTCATTGCATTGGGGTTGGCACCTGAATTGATCAGTAACTCCGCAGTTTCAATGTTATCCCAGTAACTCGCCCAGTGCAGAGCGGTTGCCCCATCAGCTGAGGTCACTGTGGCTTGCTCACCCTGCTCAAGTAATGTTCGGAGTTTGTCCCAATCCTGAATCTTGGCAGCCTGAATCAGGGGTACCGGATCGAAGTTGTTAGATAAACTGGTCGTGAGGTCGGCTTCTATGGTGCCAACCATAGAGAGGACCAGTAAGAGCGGAAATATTTTGTTTCGTCCAAATCTCAGGACGATAGTTCGGGAGTCCTTCCGCATTTGAGATTAGAGCCCGGGTAGTGCATCAAGCGACAGAACACCTGTGCTTGCACCAATTTGTTCCACTGGGACATTCATTTTATCCATCAGAGTAACCAGCAAATTTGCCATCCCTGGCGCATTTGAATACTCGAGGTGTTGGCCGCCTGAGAGATTGCCTGCACCCCCTCCCATTACGAGAAGAGGAAGATTGCGTCCGGAATGCCTGGTGCTATTGGAGATTCCTGATCCATAAAGAATAGTCATGTTATCTAACAGTGAGCCGTCACCGTCAGGCGTCGCTCGTAACTTGGTCAGATAGCGTGAGAATAGCTCGGTGTGATAGCGGTTGATCTTCGACATCTGCGCCACGAGATCTGGTTGATCGTTGTGATGCGACAGTGGATGGTGAGCTTCTGGCACACCTATTTGAGGATAAGGTCGCGCACTTTGCTCTTTTCCGATCATGAATGTAATGACCCGCGTGAGGTCAGTTTGAAGCGCTAAGAGTTGAAGATCGAGCATGAGTTCTAAGTGATCTTCGAATACTGCTGGCGCTCCTTCAGGCTGCGGGAACTCAGGCAACTCAAGGTCAATTTGTGCCTCCGCTTTCTGAATCCTCCGCTCGACATCGCGAATTGCCTCTGTGTACTGATCCACTTTCATTTGATCCTGTGTTCCGATATCTCGGCTCAGGTCGCTCAACTTGTCTATGACGGAGTCAAGAATGCTCTTCTGTTGTCTTAATCTTCCTGCCCGGGCGTCGCGTTCTGTAGAGCCGGCATCTCCAAAGAGTCGCTCAAAGACGGCCCGAGGGTTGTACTCTGTGGGTAATGGCTGTGTGGGTCCTCTCCACGAGAGCGTGTGGGTATAGACACAGCTTAGATTACTACTGCAAGCGCCCGCATTTGCGGGTGCATCCATAGAAAGCTCCAACGAAGAAACCTGGGTCTGCTTACTGAATTCCCTTGCTAGGATCTGGTCCATTGATATGTCAGCGAAAATCTCTGTTTCGGTCCTGCCCCCCTGTCGAATGCCTGTCAGGAAGGATCCCGAAGCCCCAGCGTGGATCTGTACCCAATTTGCTCTGATTCCGGAAAGAACCAACATCTGGTCCCTGAACTGAGCGAGAGGTTCAAGAATGGGGGTCAGCTCAAAATCACGCCCTATACCCGTAGGGGACCAATATTCCATAGCCATCCCGTTTGGCACGTAGAATGTCTGGAAACGATGAACACGCTCGGGTGCTGACAGCCCACGCAGACCAACAGGGACCATAGCGTCTAGTAAGGGCAGTGCCAGGCTGGCACCGAGCCCCTTCAAGAGGGTTCGTCGGGGAAGAGACTTTCCAGTCAGAATCGTTGTCATATTGTCCCTCCTGGGCGTGTTCTGTTTTTGCATCATGCTGCTTCCAAAGACCTTCGCATTAGGAAGGCCGGGCTCTTTACGATCCCAAGGACGATCGACGACCAACGGTAATCGTTGTCTTTGGCATCACGGACGATTTGGCGCACTGTTGGCTGATCAAAATACTCCAGGGGGCGTCCTAGCGCGTAAGACATGAGTTTCTCGGTAACGGTGCGAACGAATTGCTCATCATAATCGAGTAATAGGTCTCTAAGCGAGGATATTCCTGTGAGTTCGACACCGTTGGGCCATGTGCCTCGGTTATCAATCTCGTTTCCGCTATCATCCACATCTCGCCATCCCCCAACGGCGTCAAAATTCTCGAGCGCAAAGCCCAATGGGTCCATGAGTGAATGGCAACTTGCGCAAAGAGGTTCGGTCCGATGCTGTTCGAGCCGCTCGCGGATGCCGAGGGCGACTGCCTCGTCCGCATCGTCTAGGTTCGTATCTACGTTTGCCGGTGGTGGAGGGGCGTCCGCTCCCAAAATGTTGTCTAGGAGCCATTTCCCGCGTAGTACCGGTGACGTGCGGTCCGGGTAGGCAGTGATTGCCATTAATCCGCCATGCCCGAGTAACCCACCCCGTTGATCAGGATTTGGAAGCTTGACTCGACGGGGACGACTGCCGTATACGCCAGGGATCCCATAGAATCGTGCTAATCGCTCATTTACAAACGTGTAGTCCGCGTTCAGTAGCTCTAGCACAGAACGATCTTCGCTCAGGTTGCTGGCGATGAACATTTCTGTCTCTTGCCGAAAGGCTTCCAGTAGGCTGTCATCGAAGTCAGGATACTTATCTGGATCTGCTAGCTTTTCCGGAAGAAGACGAAGGTTTAGCCACTGAGCAGCGAAGCCTCTTACAAGAGCATCGATGGTCCGAGGCTCTGAAAGCATCTTTAAGACTTGGTCCTCGAGAACGGTTGAGTCAGTCAAGCGTCCTGTTTCGGCAAGATTGAGCAAAGACTCGTCCGGAATGCTACTCCCGAGAAAAAAGGACAGTCGCGAAGCGATCTCAAAATTATCAAGGTTGTAGACAGCACCTTGCTCAACGCCAATCGGTTCGCGGTATACCCTGAGTAGGAATTCTGGATCAACAATGAGTCGCTCCAGTGCGAGTTGGATTCCGCTATCAAAGCTTCCTCCCTCTACTCGGCCTTTCTGGAAAAACTCAAGGAGTATTTCTACGTCCTGTACTGTGCTCGGACGGCGGTATGCTTTCCGTGCCATCTGAGAGAGAATCCGCGTTGCACAGATTTCCTCTTCAGCACGCGAATTTGGCCAGCACACGAAAATTTTATTATCACGGGGATTGTCTGTGGTCGTCCCAGTGATTTCGTAGGGGCCTTGGATTTGGACCGAGTGTACACTCGCATAATCCATATAGATCTGATCATTTGTCAGAACCCGACCCCTCTGGAGAGGTTGTGGCAGGCCCTCCGGTTCCCACTGTTCCCTGACAAACGATACGCTCACCACACGTGGTCCGGCTTCGACAGCTAACCTAAGCTCCAGATGAGCGTCGCCCTGAGATTGCATGTACTCTTCCCATTCGGGATCACCGAATGAACCGGGCTCGCCCGACCCAGCATAACTTGCAGCTGCAGGCCTAACGTCAGTCGCACCTCCGCCTACAGTGAACCTTTCGAGTAGCATTCCGTCCAACCTGAGATCTAGCTGTTGGGGCCATCCCATACCCATGAGGTAGTCTTGGTACTGCCTCCTGAGATGGATTTTGATCAAGTACTGTCCATCGGTCGGGAAGTGGTGTCGGACGGCAATTCCACCCCGAGATCCGAACGGGAGGTCTTCGCTTTGCCGCTGGTTTTGCACGATGTGCAGGGGAATCACAAAGGTTTCCACTCCGGGAGTGGTGGGAGGCAGCCCTGTAGCAAGACGCGTCACCTGCCGAGCCACAGACATGTAGCGTTCCATATGGGTGGTCGTAATGGATAGAGCGTCCGCGAAGTTGTCGAAGCTGCCATCCGCTGTTTCATCACCTGGCAGAAGCGACATGACGTCCACTTCGAGGGCTAATAGGTCGTTAATGGCGTTATTGTATTCCAGCCGGTTGAGGCGATGGACCGGATTTGTGGTGCCAGGGTTAGGCCTAACAGCCAGGGCCGCTTGGTCGAGTTCTGCCTCTAGCCAAGTCGCTGCCAGGTCATAGTCTGCCGGATCAGGTCTGGCCACGTCACCTGGTGGCATCGTTCCAGTTCTCAGCTTACGCACTACTTTTTCCCACCGATCTGCTTCTGCACTCAGATCTTCAATATCCAGCACATCGAGTGCCAGCCCTGCGGTAAGCCGCCTTTCGTTATGGCATCTAATGCAGTAGCGGTCCAAGATCTCTCGGACTTCAGCAGGGTCCGTCTGCCTAATGTCGGATGTAGCGGGAGTCGAAAAGACGAGGTCGGATGAAGGGTTGTGTGCTCCCACCAAAACCACGGACAATCCAATCCCAAGAACGAGCGCATAAACTGTATGCCCGTCCCTGGAGGATTGCTTCCTCTGATTTTGAAACTGACCCCATTTAAAACTGAACCGCATGGCGTCCTCTCTCTGGAGTCCCTGGTAGCGATGCAAAGCATCCATGCCTTGCTTCAACCCACATTGATGACTCCTGACCTCACTGCCGAGAATAGCCTCCGAAGACCCAATCGGCGATCCTTCAGCAATTGTTTACCGCATAGGAGAAAAGTCTGTTGGATCTAGAAAGACTCTTTCTAGAC
>CAWVZF010000064.1:0-11352 GCA_963934665.1 uncultured bacterium
TTTCCCCTCGTGAGTCCTTAATCCCAATGATATTTGGATGGTCTGAGAGGGTAGCAACCAGGCCTGTAGAAAACTCAATCGTACTGAGCCTGAGAGGCACCTGATAGATCAGCACAGGTACGGGCGAAGCATCAGCCACAGCCCGGTAATGACTTGTGAGTGCTTCCTTTGTCATGGCACCCTTGAAGTAAGCCGGAGGACTTACGAGAGCTGCGTCCGCGCCTACAGCAGCAGCTTGCTGAGTCAGCTGAATGGTGTGACGGGTTGCTTCGGACCCGGTACCTGCGATAACAAGCGCCTCATCAGGTATAACCGAGCGAGCTTCCTCGATAAGCTTAGACCGCTCTCTTTCATCTAGAAAGACTGATTCTCCTGTGGATCCACCAATCAGGATTCCGCGAATAGGGCTACCAAACCACATACGTAGGTTGTTTCCAAAGGCTACATAGTCGACATCTCCCGTAACCGGATCGAAGGGTGTCGTAACTGGTAGGAATGTCCCTGCAAGATTCACCGATTCTTCGTGCGCCAAGTTTGGCTCCTTATTTGCCAGATCCTATTCGATGATGTAAAAGCCCCATAAGACCAACTGAAACACCAGAACCATCAAGATGAATAGCTCTGATAATTATTGCGACAAGCAACCCTAGCTCAAGCTTATGTCTAAGGAATAGCATTTCTCCAATTTAGTCCCATCTTCCGCCGAACCTCCTGCATTGTCTCAGACGCAATCTTTCGAGCCTTTTCAGCACCCTGGTCGAGGACATCTCGTACTTCACTAGGATGTTCTCTGTAGTGAGCAGCTCGCTCACGATATGGGGCGAAAGACGTAGCGATATTGCCAGAAAGAACGCGCTTGCAATCAACACATCCTAATTCTGCTGAACGGCAACCGGCCTCTATCTCTTCCCTAGCATTCCCTTCAGTGAAGAATTGATGGAGGGCGAATACGTTACACACTTCAGGGCGGCCCGGATCGTCTCGCCTCACCCGCTGGGGGTCAGTCACCGCGGTGCGTACTTTATCCCATACATCATCGGGGTCCGCTAGAATCCCAACTGTATTACCCAGAGACTTGCTCATCTTAGCGTCTCCGTCGAGACCCACAATACGGCCTACGTCCTCCCCAATCAGCGGCTCAGTGATCGGAAATGTCTCTCCGTATCGTGTGTTGAATTTTCGGGCAACCTCGCGCGTCAATTCAAGGTGTTGCCGTTGATCCTCACCTACCGGGACGGCATTCGCCTTATAGAGCAGGATATCGGCAGCCTGTAGGATCGGGTAATTCAGAATCCCTGCGGGAATCGACTCAAAGTGCTGGGCTTTGTCCTTGTACTGTGTCATCCTCTCGAGATCACCCACAGGTGTGACTGCATTGAAGAGCCATGCCAACTCAGTGTGCTCGTGCACATCCGACTGTACGAATATCGTTGAGCGTTCAGGATCAAGTCCAACGGCTAGGAAAGAAACCGCGAGGTCAAAAACACTATTTGGCATCTCTGCGGGGTCACCCCCCGAGGTGATCGCGTGATCATCGACGATGCACCACACGCAGTCGTATTCATCTTGCATGCCAACCCAACGGCGTAAAGCTCCGAGATAGTTTCCAAGATGGGCTTCGCCGGAAGGCTGCATCCCACTGAAAATTCTTTTCTTCGGTGTGTTTTGTTGGATCTCTGTCATGCCTCAAGGGACTGGAGAACTGGAATACGTTATTTATTTCTCTCGAGAGCCGGCATGCTAACTTAGCGTGCTCAAGCTGGACTGCTACAGTCCCGAGCAGAGATTTAGAGATCTGAAACGGAGAGAGAACATCGAACTCGACCCACTACTGAGGACTGCGCGGGCCGCAGCTGATGCTGCTGCTGCCGTTCACCGCCAGGATGCAGGCAAGGTTCTCGTCGGTGAAGCTTCGATGAAATCTCGTGCCGACTACGTCTCCCAAACTGATATAGCAGCTCAAAAAGCTGCTATATCAGTGATTGAGGAGTGTCACCCTGACCACCTTATTCTTGCTGAAGAGAGCGATGAGCCCCTCCAAGACCAGTTAGCTCGATGGGACGGGCGTCCTCTTTGGATCGTGGATCCTCTAGATGGGACCGCTAATTTCTTGCACAACCATCCGCTCTATTGCTCCTCAATTGCTCTGGCTGTCGACGACCGACCAGTCGTAGGTGCAGTAACAAGCGCTCCCAGCGGAGAGCGATGGTGGGCTGCGGAAGGGTTTGGCGCTTTCAAGAATGGCAAACCCATCTCAGTGTCAGAAGAGCATCAGCTTATTAACTCAATGGCTGGTACAGGTTTCCCCTTCAAACTATTGGACGTCCTCCCTGAGTACCTAGAGGAATTTGACCGCGTACTGAGGGCCACTTCTGGTATCCGCCGAGGGGGCTCAGCGGCACTTGACCTCTGCTATCTAGCCCAGGGCTCACTTGATGTGTTCTGGGAAAAGATACTTATGCCCTGGGATTTTGCGGCCGGACTCGTCCTCCTTCGGGAAGCGGGTGGAGTTGCTGCCCGACCCGATGGGAGCGAGTTGGGACTTGGTCCAGGTCCTGTATGCTGTGCTAATAGTCCTAAGCTCTTGAGGGAACTCCTGAAGGTACTGGGGAGTTAGCCAGAAACTGGACCATCACAAGTCACCAACTCACTTCTGACAACCTCTGAGTATCAGTTCTTACATATCTCGATCGTACGACCCTTGGCCTCCGCAACTTTTGGCATGTGAATCGTCAGAACACCATTCTCGAAAAGCGCGCTGATATCCTCAGTGCTAACGGTTCGTGGTAAGGTGAACGAGCGTTTAAATGAACCATACCTTCGCTCCCACACATGACTGCGCTGTTCTGTCTCATCTTCGTTACGGATTACAGCCTTCTCTCCTGAAATGGAAAGCACACTATTCTCGAGATTGATCGTGACATCATTCTCAGATAGCCCCGGCAACTCAGCTGTGAGCGTGAGTTCCTCGTCCGTCTCAATTACATCGACTTGAGGTGCCCAATCCCAATTAACTGAGTCCGCCGAAAAGGGCACTGTGTCGAAAAACTGTGACATGCGGTTCGACATTGCTTCGAGATCTCTCCAGCCGCTGCGAATCGGCCTCCGGCGGATGTATTTCGTGATCGCCATAATTTCTCCTGACAAAGTTTGCTTACACTATCCAATGACCTATGCAACCCATGTGCCAACCCGGTAAGCTTATAAACCTGCCAAAATGAACGGCGGCAAGGACTTAGGAAGGGAAATTCCCTGTCAGTTTGACTCAGATATGAAAATTTTACTGCCGATTCGACAAGCCTTGTTCTAGGGCGAGTCGAGCAGCCCCTAGAGCCGGATCAGGGTCCCGGCCCAGGATTTCCAGTCCGCGATCTCTCACGATTCTCAGAATCTCATCATGTAAAGGCCCGCTGCTGCTGAGGAGGCCACCCCAAAGCGCGACAGCTGGGTGATCAACCCATGGACCTGAAATCTCTAGTATGGCTTCCAGGTGCCCTCGGCAACCTTGGATTGCAAGCTCGAGTATTCCCTTCGACGCCGGATCATCTTGCGCAGCCGCTTCGGTAATAAATGGTACTAGGGAAGCAACTTCACGTTTGGAGGCCATCCCAATCCATCCTACCAGCCCTTGGACATCCTCCAAAGCAAGGTGTCGCAAAATAGTGTCACGCAGTGCTGTTGGTCCGGTTCGGCCATCTTCGGCCCGAGTGATACAGCGAAGGGCCTCCATACCAATTTGATAGCCGCTGCCCTCGTCACCGATATGTTGACCCCAGCCACCGACACGAACCTCGGTACCGTCCGATCGACGTGCCCAAGCTATAGATCCGGTCCCAGCAACAAGCATGATTCCAGGTCCAAAACCGAATGCATCGTGAAATGCGACCTCAACATCAGTGCTTACAACAATTCTCTCTGCCAAATGCGACTTAACCAATGCATCTTCAATAGCAGTATGAGCCACATCATTGCCAGCACCCGAGAGACCGGCCAAAAGGATATCAGCCGGAGTGCTCAAGCTGGAATTCATAAGCGCTCGATCAACTGCACGTCTGACAGCTTCAGCTGATGATGTTGGATCATGAGCTTCGACAACCGCACCCTCTGTTTCACCTCTTCCCAATTCTTGGCCGTCTTGATCTACAACTACCGCTCGCGTCCACGTACCTCCGCCATCTACACCAATCGCGAAGTTCACACTGAGCGCTTCTGGCTTTCAAAAAGTCCAGCGAAAGAGCCGGCCACGAATGTCACAACAGATCCCACAAGCACGTACCAGGGCCAAGCCATCTCATTACGTAAGATTGTCACAGTGCCGATCCCAACTACTACACCAATTATCACAGCAACCTGACCTGGACGCTTAGTGAAAACACCAAGTGCGAAGGCACCCAATAGTCCTCCATATACAAGTGATGCAATCCCCAGTGCTACTTCGACAGCAGTCGTGCCCGTAGACAGTGGGATGAAGAGCACCGCACCAAGGGTTAGTAGGCCGGCCCACACGAGCGTGAAGACTTTGCCTGCCTTTAGGATCCTACCTTCATCATCACGAGCACCTACAATGGGTGCCCAGTAATCATATGCCGTAGCAGCTGCGAGTGAGTTGATTGAGGACGATAGAGAAGACATCGCTGCAGCAAAGACCCCAGCGATCAGTAAGCCGGTGATCCCTGGCGGGAGTTGTTCGACGATGAAGAGTGCAAAGATCTCATCTGTAGAATCAAACGAGCGTCCTTCGTAGAAAGCCCAGAGTCCCAGTCCCACCATCAGAAAGAGAAAGAACTGAACAATGACCGCGATGCCACTACCGATGAGGGCCTTTTGTGCGGCCCGCTGATCACGGCATGTCAGGAGCCGCTGCACGATCAATTGGTCGGTTCCATGAGATGCCATCGTAAAAATGGCCCCTCCAAAAATACCAGCCCACAGCGTATAGGTCGTCATACGGTCAAACGATAAGTCGAGCATGGCCAGTTTGCCTTCGGGGCGTGCACTAGCAAGCACTGATGACCAACCTCCCGGGACAAGGGCTTGAATTCCGAAGACTGCGACTAAGGCGCCAAATAGGTAGAGCATCATTTGGGCAGCATCTACCCACACAACAGCCTTGATACCTCCAAGATAGGTGTAGATCAGTGTGAGAAGTCCAATCACGATGATTGAGGTGGCGTAGGGCCACCCAGTGATCAGTGCCAGAGGAATCGCGGTTGCAAAAAGCCGAACCGAGTCAGCTAGGAGCCGGGTCACCATAAAGATGGCCGACGTGAAACGCCTTACCCCAAGCCCGAAGCGCTCTTCTAGCAGGGCGTAAGCAGTCGTCAATGATCCAGCGTAATAAGCCGGGAGCAGGACTGCTGATACAAAGACTCGCCCTAGCAAATACCCGAAGGTCAACTGAAGGAATACCAGGCTCCCCGAGTAGGCGACACCGGGGATACTCAGAAATGTAAGGGTACTAGTTTCGGTAGCGACGACTGAAAGCATTACCGCTATCCACGGTAATGAGCGACTCCCAAGAAAGTAGTCCGTTCCACCCTTATGTCCTCGCCCGAGCCAGGCACCCCAAATCGTGATTCCTCCGAGATAAATGATCAGGACTGCGAAATCGAGTGTGGTGAAGCCGGTCAAGAGATATCCTTAAGCACGATTCGTGGCGTGGTAACCATGAGCCACAGATTGCTGGCCAAGACCCTATAGGTGGTCGGACCCGAGCCAAGAAAGGTCACGGGATCCGTCTTCTAATTGACTGGTCTGTGATCGCTAACGCGGCTGCATCATGAACCGCCCTGCGAAGTGGGATATGCTTCTGGTTGTCGCGGGTTGGGTGCACTCGGTTGGTTAGAAGAATCACCCAGAGATCCAGCTCAGGATCGAGCCAGATGGAGGTTCCAGTGTAACCAGTATGTCCAAAAGCATTAAAGGTCAGGTAATCCCCACCGGAAGACCGCTCTGAAGGAGTATCCCACCCGAGTGCACGGGAGGATGTCTCGTCATAGCGTCTTGTGAATAGATCAACCACGTCCTGCTCAACAATTCGGCGCTGTTCAGGGCGCGCTACGGGGCATGGTTCTCCTTGACTCTGGGCAGGATTACAAGCTGGACTCATGCCCCCATTGAGTAGCATGCGAGCGAATACAGAGAGGTCGACAACCGTACTGAAGAGGCCAGCGTGTCCTGCTACACCCCCTGATGCATCAGCGTTCTCATCATGCACTCGACCCCATACCATTTCCTCGCGCCAAACCGTATCTAATTCTGTGGCTGCGATGCGTGGTCGTAGGAACGGCTCGGGACGGTACATTGTCTCGCGCATACCAAGTGCATTCCACAAGCGATCAGAAAGGAAGGCATCAAGAGACTGTTGAGTGACTTCCTCGATCACCCACGCCAGTGTCATGATCCCAATATCTGAGTAGATGGTTTCTACCCCGGGATTGATGTCGAGCATTTCGTCGGCAGCTGCCCGCTTATAGTCATCCGGTCCCTCATGGTCGAAGAACCAGCGCCGGAAAGGTGGCAGGCCAGCACGATGAAGCAGCAATTGACGCACAGTAATCTCATTCTTCCGTTCGTCTCCGCTCGACCACCACGGCAGATACGACACGACCATCGCGTCGAGGTCCAAACGATCCTCTCCCACAAGGATCATCGCGGCAGTCGTTGTACCAACAACTTTCGAGACTGAAGCGAGATCCCAGAGCGACGTTGAAGTCACCGGACGCCCACTACCGTATGCTAGTTCACCAAAACCACCTATGGATACCAAACGTCCATGACGTCCAATCGCGAGTGCTGCACCTGAAGCAGCGGAGTCAGCCAGTGCGACCCTGATGATTGAATCAACCCTAGCAAGTCCGTCAGCTGACATTCCTACAGTCGACGGATCAACTAGTGTTTGCTCCTGCCCAAATGGGCCAGGACCCTGACCACGCCCAACGATACCAGCAGCTACCAGAGGGTCATCGACTGTCCTTGTGATGACTCGTGCCGTCACTTTTGGACGATCCAGACCTTCACCAATCCTGTGGGCTGGCGGAAGAGGAATAGGCAGTCGACCTGAGATCTCTTCTTCGCCGAAAAGAGCTGCCACAGCTGCGCGTTGTGACACTTCTCGGTCTCCCCATGCAATCAAGTAGCTTCCCACACTCGGCAATGCACGAAGAAGGTATGGGCTAGCGAAGGACAGCAAGATCGTGGGTCTTTGGGTGGTACTCCTTTCCACAAGCCCCCTGAAAGCTTCCGGAAGTGCTTCAGGCCCTGAGCCAACTGAAGGTGGGACGTATACACTTACAATGAGTTGGTCAGCGTCAGACAGTACATTCTCGGCAGCAGCATAAGCTTCAGGGCTACTGCGCTCGTCCAATAGCACTTGGGTCACATCTGGCATGCGTGCCAGCAGCCCTCCAGAGAAAGAACGATTCGCCCACAGCCAATTCGACGGAGCGTAGCGAATATGCACGGTCAACTCCGGCCCATCTGGATTAAGAGGAATCAGTCCTTGGTTATCACTCACGAGGGTGATCGAGCGAGCAGCGACTGAGTCGGCGAACGCAAGATGGGCACCTGAGCCGACGACCTGGTCCACCGCATCAAGTGATACAGTTCGACCAAGATGCAGCCCGAGCTTCGCTTTCATGTCGAGGATTCTCCGGACCGACTCCTCAATCTTGGACCGGGTCAGACGTCCACTTTCAATCGCAGCCAGAACCGCATCAATCGCTGTCGAGACATCCTTTGGTGAAAGAAGCACATCTGCACCCGCCTCCAGCGCGCGGACAGAAGCTTCACCGATTCCGTAAGCCTCTGTAATCGCTTGCATTGTGAGTGCGTCAGTGAATAGCAGTCCGTCGAATCCCAAGTCATCTCTGAGCAAGCTTGTCATGATCTCAGGTGATAGCGTTGCCGGTACTGCATCTGGACCCAACAGGCCTGGAAGTGAGACGTGTGCTGTCATGATTGCATCCACGCCTTCTCTGATGGCTTGAGCGAAGGGCAGAAGTTCGAGCGTGTCGAGTCGTGCTCGGTCTGCTTCTATAACGGGCAGACCTACATGAGAATCGACAGATGTGTCACCATGACCTGGGAAATGCTTGCCTGTCGTAAAGGCCCCGCCGTCTCTGGCACCTCGAACAAAAGCTGCACCCAAGCGAGCCACAAGGCTTGGATCTGCTCCGAAAGAACGGGAAGCAATAACAGGGTTTTCGGGGTTGTTGTTGACATCCAAAACAGGTGCAAACAAAACGTGTACGCCGGTTGCTCTCGCTTCCCTGGCAGTAATACGCCCGTACTCATAAGCAAAGCGCTCGTCTCCAACCGCACCAAATGCCATCGTAGGCGGAAATGCTGTACCGCCTCCCTGAGGTAGCATTGAAGGGAGGGCATACGATCCGTTGATCCGCATTCCCGGGCCGCCATTTTCGAAATCGGCCGTAACCAGGAGGGGTATTTCTGCAAGCTCTTGTAGAGCATTAAGCTTCGCAACGTAAGCGTGCGGAGTACCGATAGACGGCGACACTCCCCCTATCCGATCTTCAACAATCCAACGCTCAAGTGCGTCAAAGTCAGGACTGGAAGGAGAAACATAGCCACCCGGTATCCACTCAATGACCAGTTGGCTTACGAGTTCTTCGAGCGTGAGATCGCGAACAGTTTCCTCAACCCACTGACGGGCAGTAGCGTCAAGAGCGCCTATAGCCTGAAATGGCACGGGGCTAGCGACGCTGGTAGGTCCGCAGCCTATGAATACCAAGATGAGGACGAGCGCAGCTAATAAGCGCCCTTTACCGAAAGTCCTAGTCTCGATCATTCCCAGTCAGCTTCTTCGGAATCATAATTCCGTCCCCTATCTCATAGAGAGGTGGAATCCGTGTGGGCACCCGTCCAGAGATCTCAATTTCACCGAAAAGAGCCTGGGCAGCAGCCGTTTGGCTAACCTCTGAACCACTCCAGGCTAGCATGTACGCTCGGACGTCAGGGAGTTCGGTAATGAGGTACGGATTCCCAAATGAAACGACGATGTGCGGGACACCGATTTCGGTAAGCTGACCTGCAAAATCGACAACCTCTTCGGGTAACGCGAGCGAACCCGATTGAGAAAATGCCGTCACATAGGTACTCAAGATCACAAGTGCCTGCTGGCGTGCCTGCCTCAGAAGATCCTCATAGAGAGCAGGACCAGAATTAACATCTAAACCGGCTGTGGTAAGTCGAGGATACGTCTGCCTCAGTCGTGTATTGAAGTAGCGTCCGGCAAGTACATCCGAGGTTCTGCGAAAAGATACGGACATGACCCGAGCCGAGCGTGTACCTAAAAGAGGTAAGAGGTTCCCGCCATTATGAAGAAGCGTGATTGAGCGCTCCGCGATCTCAGCAGCAACCTGGGTATGAGCTGGAATACCAACCACCTGACCGATTTGGTCGATCTGCACTGCGCGGTCCCTATCCAAGCCCATCTGTTTCTTGGTCTCTAAGATCCGGCGAACAGATGCGTCAATCCGGCTAGCCTCAATGCGCCCAGATTCAACTGCGGCCGCGATGCCCTCCACTGCCCTCTCGACTGACGGAGGCATCAGAATGACGTCAGCGCCTGCCTCGATCGCTCTCACAGATGCCTCTTCCGCACCAAATCCACGGGATATGGCACTCATGTCCATCGCATCAGTAAACAACAGCCCATCGAATTCCATCTCATCACGTAAAAGATCGGTGAGTACCGCAGACGAGAGGGTAGCTGGGTCACCAACTCCTCCATCCAACGACGGCACAGATATATGAGCTGTCATAACAGCCCCCATCCCAGCTTCGATCGCATGCCGGAATGGGAAAATCTCCACGCTATCCATACGAGCACGCGAATGAGGAATGACAGGTAACCCCAGATGTGAATCTGTTTCGGTGTCCCCGTGCCCTGGGAAATGTTTTCCTGTTGCAATCGCTCCGTGTTCCTGGACACCGCGCACGAACGCAGCGCCCAACTCCGCAACATCCTCTGGGTTCTCCCCAAAGGAACGCACGTTGATAATCGGATTATCCGGATTGTTGTTCACATCCAGGACTGGCGCAAACGGGATATGAATTCCTACTCCCCGCGCCTCACGTGCAGTAATGCGACCCATCTCATAGGCAAGTTGGGGATCAGCCGTTGCTCCAACCGCCATAAGTGAAGGAAAATCTGTAGCTCCGCCCAATTCAATAGTCCCAGGCATCTGGACGGCTCCTCGCATTCGGAACCCAGCTCCAGTCTCCAAGTCCGCTGCCACCAAAAGTGGAATGTCGGAGTGCGCCTGAAAATCGTTGAGTTTAGCTGCAACTTCAGTGGGCGACCCGACCGACATGATCACACCACCAATCCCCTGGTCTTCGATATACTCGAGAATCCGATCATGACTCGGAGAACCTTCAGGCGCGAAATCTCCAAGTACCCAAGGCATGATCAATTGCCCAACTTTTTGTCGAAGCGTCAAACCAGTCAGCGTGCGTTCTACCCATGCTTCATCTTCAGTCTGCGCTATTACTGCGGGAGCAACGGGAGCCAACTCAGTGGTGGGTTGTGCCTCTTCAACCTCCTGAGTGGGTACTTCAATAGGGTGCTGTTCTGGGACTGCTGGAGCCGGAATCGATTGGGGTGGTGACCCGCAGGAAAACAAAACGACTATCGCTGACCAGCCCGAAATCTTAAGGAGCACTGCTCGGCTGTAGAGAAAGGTTTTTTGCGGCATCGCCTCAGTGACTCATAGGGTCTGATTCCCGATGCGTTGACGGCGTTGCGTGTGACCACGAAGCTTGCCCCATGAAGCTAGCAAAACGAGGGCGCGATCGACGCGCAATCCTGAGCACCAGTCAAGTTAGGATGACGGGGAAAGCGTCACAATCCTGCATTATCGGGCTCTTTGTGGGAGTCGCTCTAGCCGCATGCGGTGCTGCCCCGGGAAATACCACTGACTCGGAAGTTCCAGAGAGCGAAGCAAGACAGGTTCGAAGCGGGATCGAAGTACTCCTCTCGGACTCACTCCACCTGGTCCAGGGAAAGAATGTAGGGCTCCTCACAAACCATACCGGGATCTATTGGACAAGTGATGGCATCGTGGGCAGCACGATTGATGCCTTATACGAGGCCAACAATGTGGACCTCGTGGCACTGTATGCACCGGAGCACGGTATTAGAGGTCAGGAGCAAGCGGGTGCGGCAATCGATAGCGGAAGAGATGAGCGCACAGGCGTACCCATTCACTCACTGTACGGTGAAGTGCGAAAACCAACGCCTGCGATGCTGGAAGGCGTCGACGTCCTTCTCTTTGATATGCAAGACATAGGAGCTCGGTACTACACATATGTCTCCACCATGGCTCT
>CAWVZF010000065.1:0-11078 GCA_963934665.1 uncultured bacterium
CCCTGTTCTTGTGCGTATTCCGGCATAGTAGCGACACCGTGGTCCGCCGAAAGAGCCACAACCCATTGGCCTTCTCCTACATTTTCATCGAGATAACTGAAGAACTCACCTAGAATGCGGTCTAAGTGTATAAGATTCGAGAATTGTTCCTGACTGAGTGGCCCAAACAGATGCCCGACGTAGTCCGTGGATGACAACCCGAGAGCTAGGAAGTCGACACTTCCTCGTTGTCCTAACGCGAGTTCTTCCATGGCCGCTTTAGCCAATTCTAGCACAGCTTCATCAGACTTTGGCGAGTCGAAAACCCACTCATAATGGTCGCGCTCCTCGAGGGAGCTTATGTGCGGAAACGTTGAGCTTCCGCGCCGTTCATACTCGGCAAAGTCAGGGCGGGCGAGCGACTGGATTTCGATCGGGACCTCCGTTTCCCAAACGCTGTCGGCCACGAGTGTTGTCATGACCTCTTCGTTGAAGCTCTGCACCCAACCAGGATATGCTTGAGCATAATGGTGTGAAGTGACAAAGCGGGCTTCATCGTGGAGCAACCAATAAACATGGGAGTTTGTCTGCCCGGCCAGAGTGATTGCCGAGCGGTCCTTCGCAGACAGTGACACTGTCAAAGCATTATCATCCGCCTCGCGCACCCAATCTGCCAACCCACTACGTAACAAATTCTTAGGAGATCGCCCGGGGATCCCATCTGTGTCTTCAAACCCGAGGATTGGGCTCTCATCGTCTGCTACGGAATACGTTCCCCGCCAATCCTCACCTGTCTTCTGGGACCAGGTGTTGGCTACGATCCCGGAACGAGATGGAGGGACGCCCGTGGAAATTGAAGCATGTCCTGCAGCGGTTTGAGTCACTGCAAAGGGGTGCGATGCATTTGTATACCGGTACCCGTCATCGATTAAGCGCCGGAAACCCCCCGAGAACCCTTCATCAAACTGGTCAAGCATATCGCCACGCAGCTGGTCCACAACAATCACGACAACCAGCGAGGGGTCCTCCAATGCCTGGGTACAGGCTTGGCCGGCAACCAATACCGCGCCTAACATGATACTCCCCGCAATATTGAGAATCCTACTGCTTGGCTTCCTCATTCTTTCCTTCTAGGGGCAGGAGGGACAGTTGGGTAGTGTATACCCCTAGATCCCAGCCGCCATACCTCGGGGTCTCACCTAGTGGGGCTTCCCGTTTGTTCTACCCGCATTCACTTGCACCCTGTTGACACCCTAAGCCCTGAAATCTCTATTTCTTTCCTGTGCGTGCTGGTATGCACAGCACCAGTCCGGCGTAGCTCAGTTGGTAGAGCAGATGACTGTTAATCATCGGGTCACAGGTTCGAGTCCTGTCGCCGGAGTTATATAAATTGATGTCCGGCAAGCACTTACAGCTTGAGGGGCCCTTCTCTTTAGTGCTGCTCACTAGTGGATGCGCCTCTAGCGGCTAAAGCCACCGAAGGTCCCAAGGTACACCGCGCCAAAATTGTCGAGGACTGCTCGCACCTCGTCGCTTGGTTCGCCGTACACATGGAGACTGGTCGGCTCGAAGCACCCAAGGAAGCGCTCAACGAACTTGGCGCCGAAGGTGCCAAGGTGAACCATCGCCGCGTCGGAGTCGGCATACCGCTCGTTGAGATGGCATACGGTCCCATCCGCACCCAGGAACCACTCGTAGCCCAGTGTACCTACCTCACCGCGGGTCGACTCAACCATCTCGGTCATCAATTCGCGCGCGTCATTGAGTTGTCCTTCGCGGACTGACATGTGGACATTCCAAGAAACGGTGTCTGACATGATCGAGTACTCCAAGTTAGGGTGCAGGCTAGTGTCTATTAATCACCGGGCCACAGGGTTGGGTCCTGTATCCGGAGTATATACACATTGTAACGCTAAGTCCGACTGTGACTTACGGTATTCTCGTTGATATCCATATCGTTCGGTATACAGCGGTGCCCATCACCCCCGCTGCGAGAATTATTAAGCAGGAAGCGAGAATCAAGCCTACTTCAAACCCGAGGATTGGGTCGAGAATACCACCCAGGCCAACCAGGAGGATCCGTTCGGCCCTCTGCATAATACCTGCTTTGCATACGACCCCTAGGC
Organism: uncultured bacterium; assembly: GCA_963934665.1. Lineage (GTDB taxonomy): Bacteria > Gemmatimonadota > Gemmatimonadetes > Longimicrobiales > Gaopeijiaceae > UBA1142. Next base: position 2,106 of record CAWVZF010000065.1, read on the forward strand.
TCTCACCTCTAGCACGTGTATAACTGACGAGTAGAGACCCTCCCATCGCTAAAACAACCACGATCGTAAGAGCTACCGAATCACGGTAGAAAACTGCCAGCCCCACAAACGCACCAACCTCAGCGAATCGGTCTAAGGTAGAGTCAAGGAATGCGCCACGTCGTGAAGCTAGCCCCTGAGCTCGCGCGATTCTGCCATCTAAAACATCGACCGCCCCACTGAGGAGTATGAGCCACCCACCTGAGTTGAGGTTCCCTATTCCAAAACAGAAACCAGCACTCACTCCAAGGGCGACTCCAAGTATGTTGAATGTGCTGGGTGAAAGTTTGAGCCCAACCGCTAAGCGCTCCACCGGACCCAAGAACCAGTAGAGCCAACTCCGCACGAATGAGCCAAGCAGAAAGCTTCCTCGGTCACCGATCTCATTTTGGTCTTCGCGGCGATAAGCTCCACTAACGACGTACATAACTCCCGAAAGAAGAGTTATACCAACGGTGACTACTAGCCCCAAAAGTTCAGGACTCAAGGTCCAGCCTCATAGTCAGTAGGTCAGTGACACAAACCCGCTGGTGCCTCGACTGAGCTTTGTTACTCACTGGCGATGGTCCTTCTTAGGTCTCGAGAGAAGAAATATAATGGCTCTGGGCCAAAGGAAGAGCAGTGGCAATCTCCGTTCAGGCCACGTGAGTGTGATCTCCTTCCCGCTGTGCCGCTCTGCTTTTCTCACGATATACGGCAACCATTCCTCAAAAGTCACAGTGTGCTTCAGGGTTCGTATACCCATTCTCACTTTCGACCGAATGAAGTGCCATCGCCACCTAAGCGTTTCCCAGACACTCGAGGGTGAGGTTAATCGATACCTGCCTTCTTGAGCTCTCATGAGCCCTTGTCGCTCTGCGTCAGAAAGTACGGGGCCAAGCACTTGGAGAAAGTGATCCGCTTGCGCTTCATAGGTGTGTTGGTGTCTATCAGTCGCCTCTGGCCGAAACTCTCCTTGGTAACATACTTCAAGTATACGGCGTCCTAATCCGTCAGCATCGACTGGCTCAGTGAGGTAGGGGGCCATCCACATGAGCACACGACTTCTCGCGCCCGCCATGACAGTTTCCACCCATTCACGGTCTTCACCTGAAGCGACCCATATAAATGCCATCCTCTGAACCAGTCTACCGAGTAGATAGTGGTCCTTAGGTCGCGGCCCGAGGGCGCGCTCAAGGTGAGCTCGAGTAACCACATTACACTTCGCGATTCTGCCCGTGTCTTCAGTCGGTGAATAGGCTATCACGTTGGGAGGTAACATGTGTGCCATGGTTGACATTAAGCGCACTGATCCCCGCAGGTGACCTGAATTCTTGAGAGCAGAATAGAACGCTCTGTAGTCGTCTACTAAGACAATGAAATCGTACGCGCTATGCCGGTTGGGATTCGTTCCATGGAGGTGTGAACCGTACAGCAATACACACCGTACCTGATCTCCTCCTGCTTGCACTAGTCCCTCAGCCAGTTCCCGCGCACCGCCCAATCCCACCACCTCATCTGTCATGCGATGGAATCCCCACGCATCTGGGCCAGGTGGGCTACCATCTGCGTACGAATTTCTTCTATGAACGGATCTGGGTCTGCTGTGAGATCATTCCACTCGAGCATGTTTACAAATTCGACTTCGCCATTCATCTCGCTTATGCCACTCAGGAAGTCCTTGAACTTCGCACATTTCCAGAATCCGTCTCCAACGAGGATATAGACCTTCCAGGCTCGAGCCTGGAGGATCCGCCTAAGCCCCGCTTTCTTGAACCGTCCAATCTCACCATCCTTTGTCCGTGTCCCCTCCGGAAAAATCGCTACTGGCACCTCTGTCGTGCTGGACACTTCACTCAGATTATCGGTCATTCCAAGAGCGTCTCGTCGGTTTGCCCTGGGGTCAACGAGTGGGTATTGATAGAGTCTAATCATGTGCGAGATTAGCGGAATCCAACGTCGGTATCGCTTACGTGTGACAATTAACGGGTATCCACCTCGCACTGATGAACATACGATCGGAATGTCTAGCAGGGATTGGTGGTTCATGATTATGAGGACTCCAGGCTCAAAAGGGATCTGAGGTGGCAGAGCGATGCTTGCGCCACCCAAGAACACCATAGGCCTACTCGTGAGCCAAGCCATTGCCTGCATCCAGGCCCCTAGAACCCGCTTGCGGCTTGATGGTATTAGCCATACCCAGGGTCCTATGAGAAGTCGCTGCACTAGATCGCATACGACCATACCCAAGGTCACGGCTAAGAGAGATACAACCCCTCGTAACTTCAAATGAGTCGTCTCCAAGAACAGAAAGCGCTTCGGACTGACATGAAGCAAACAAGAAACGCTAACCAGTTCTGCTGACAAGCATCAAGGTAAACAAGACTATGGGTCTACCAGATCACACATACTACGGCTTCCGAAATTGCGTGGGCGCATTTTTTGAAATGCCGACTTCAGACGCACGCGCTCTACTCCCCGCCCATCTTGAGCCACTTGAGATGCAGCATACACGAAGCATTCTGGCCCTGACTGCATTTCAGTTTACACAGAGTGAGGTAGGGGAGTATGAGGAGATTGTTCTGGCAGTGATTGTGCCCCCAATGATTGAGGTTGATAAGCAAATTCCGAAGGCTGCTTTTTTCCCTTTCATGGTAGGGACTTCCACGGAGGCATCCCGGTTACATGCGATTGAACGTTGGCACCTGCCGCACTACATGAAGGATGTGGAGATATCATTTGCCGAATCCGAACTACAAATGGATGTGAACGTCCGTGACGGCGAGGATGCAGTACTCGATTTTACTGTAACTAAACACGATTACCTGCCATCGAAAAACCTGTACAATGCATTCACAGTGGAGGAAGGCGGGGACGGGAGATTCAAGGCAAATATCTACATGGAAGCCCCTCACTCAGAGCACGAAGAGGAAGGCGGCTCACTCACACTTTATGAACACCCAATGACGGAAGGGCTGACCCTTGATGACATCAATACTTATCCCTTCCGTGAACAGTGGTATGAAGAGGGGCTGCAAACGTTCGAACCTCTTCTGACCCTATAGCCGTACTTTCTCACCACGGACTGACGCCCAGTGACCCGCCACTTTGTCATCTTCAATCCAGCTGCAGGTAGGGGCCGCGGCCTCAAGAGGATTGAGACCTATCGGGCCCTCCTGACTGAGCACATCGGTAGGGTGACTTTTGCCGAAACAACCCGTGCCGGGGAAGAGCGCGACCTCGCGGATCAGGCGATTGCTCAGGGCTATAACATCATCGTCGCCGTTGGAGGGGACGGAACCTGGGGCAACGTTGCTGACCGTGTTGTAGCCAGTGATCGTGAAGACGTCGCTCTTGGGATCTTGCCGAATGGAACCGGTAACGATTTTGGGAGAAACCTTGGATATGACCCATCCAGCCCCGAACGGGCGGTGCTTACTCTCGCAGCAGGACACATCCGTCCCGTAGACATGGGCCGGGTGGAAACCCTTAGTGCGGCCGAGAACACACCTCATGTCATGGAACAAAGAAATTTCCTGAACTTGGTCGGCTTCGGTTTTGACGTAGCAGTCATCGACGCTGCCGCCAATGCACGGTTTTTAAAAGGCGAACTGCTTTACAAGATCACGGCGCTCCAGCAGCTCTTCCGGTTCGCAGGTATACGAGTGGGCATAACCGGGGTGAAGAGTGAATTGCGTGACAGAGTTCATCTGATGTTGACCATCTCTAGTGGACGCTTCTTTGGGGGAGGGTTTCCGATCGCGCCCGATGCAAGTGTTCAGGATGGCCACCTTCACGCTTGTTGCATCCAAGATGCACCCGCATTTACAAGACTTAAGCTGTTTAATAAGGCAGAGAGAGGCCTCCACGTAAGTTCAGACCCAGACCGGGTTGAGGTCTTGGCTGATACAAGATTCAGCCTGGAATTCGACCAACCGCCTCGCTTTGAAATGGATGGCGACGTGAGGCAGGCCGCAGGCAGTACCGTCGAGGTGAGTGTTTTGCCACAGGTATTGGGGGTAGTGGCACCAGAGAGGCTCTGAGGCCTACTCTTTCGTGAGGCTACCTCCGCCCACGTGCCAGCGCTCCTCTGCCAACCATTTCGCATCCTCTTCATCGTGGCTCACAAGGACAATCGGCACACTCCTATCTAGGGCCCAATCACTGACAAGCTGTGACAGGTCGCCCCTGAGAGGTCGATCAAGCGCTGAAAACGGTTCATCAAGAAGCAAAAGCCTGGGTTTTGAAAGTAATGCCCGGCCCAGGGCCACCCTCTGTCGCTCGCCCCCAGAAAGCCTCCTGGGCCGCCGATCGAGCAAGTTCTTTATCTGGAGTAGGGCAGCGGTTTCAGATACCCAGTCAGGTAACGCACCCCCATAGCTTAAGTTCTCCCTGACGGTCAGATGAGGGAATAGTAGTGTTTCCTGAGGGACCCAACCTACCCGTCTGTCCCACGAAGGGACCCATATTCCATTCGAGCTATCCTGCCAATAATGATCTTTAACTAAAACGGTTCCGTGCGCTCGGCGTTCTACGCCCGCTAGAATTCTAAGGATCGTACTTTTTCCTGACCCTGAAGGACCCACCACGGCAATCCGAGTGCTTGCGGTATTCAGCTCGACCTTTAATCCCCCTCCTGTGAAGGGAATTTCTAGGTCGAGGCCCAAGTGGTAATCGGTGTCAGCGGGCATGTCGGTCTTCCAATCGACGCTTTTGTCTCCGCGAGAGCGCCTCAAACCCTAGCAAAGCGATTAGCGAGATCACCACGCTTGCACCTACCAACACCCAGACCGTCTCTCTTCCGGTTGGCGACTCTAAGAGTGTATAGACCGCGAGAGCGATTGTACGCGTTGACCCTTCGACATTGCCTGCTAACACAACAGTGGCTCCGAACTCACCGAGTGACCGCGCGAAAGCCAAGACTGCCCCAGCCGCAATTCCCGGCAATGCCAGCGGCAGTGAGATGCGGAAAAATGTCCTCCGAGGAGAAGACCCGAGTGTCCAGGACAGCTCTTCATACATCGGGTCAACCGCCTCGAATGCACCACGCACAGAAATCACATAGAGCGGGAGACCTACGACCAAGGCAGCAATCGAAGCACCAAGGATGGTGAACGGTACCGGGAATCCAAGTGATGCGATTAGCCCGCCCAAGGGAGTAGAGGCGCCCAACACGCTAAGGAGAAGGAATCCGGTTACTACCGGTGGTATAACCAGAGGGGCCGTAACGACTGTGGAGAGGATCGTTTTGCCGGGAAAATCACGGCGTGCAAGTAGCCATCCCAGCCCTACGGCGGGGACCAGGCCTGCCAAAGTTGCAAGAAAGGCAATGATAAGAGATAGGCGTATCGCAGATGATACGGATGCTACTAACTCGTCACCTGTATCCCCCGTTGCATAACGTTCTTCCTCTCCATCGGGCATATCGGACTGAGGCCGGCTGAAGCCCGCCTCTCTGAGGAAAGACTGGCCCGAGTCCCCTAATACGAAGTTCAGAAAATCAGTTGCTGACTCCTCGTACACCGTGGATCCTAGCGGTACCCCCCAATATTGAGCTTGTGGATATTCGGGCGCCTCAAAAACAAACGCTATCCTGACAGACGGCTCCGCTTCCGCGTCCGTCCGATACACGATTCCGGCTGGGACCTCACCTCGTGCAACCCACTCAAGGGCCCCTCGGACTGATCCTCCCCTAACGATGCGCCCCTCAAGTTCTGACCAGACCCCCGTTTGTTCCAATGCCATTCGAGCATACCTCCCTGCGGGTACATTCTCACCAGCAAGAGCAATTCGCTCGAAAACCGAGAGCATATCTGGCTGTACCGGTACAGAAACATCTCGAGAAACAGCAATTACCAGATCATTGGCTGCTAAATGGACAGCCCTGTCAGCGGCTATGGCTCCTTGCTCCTCAAGCCACCGGATCCACTGCGGGTCAGCGCTGAAGAACACATCTCCGGATCCACTTTGTGAGGCCTGGACCGCTAGTCGGGATGTCGCGTCAAATGAAAATACTAAAGGGGTTCCACCTAGCCTTTCCCACTCATCTCCGATTCTTGGTAAGACATCAGCGAGGCTGGCTGCAGCAAGCACCAATAAGACCGAGTCACTCGCTTGTTCTACTTTTCGGAGAATTTCAGTAGATACAGTGGCTTTCAGCTGCGTCGGAGCTAGTAGCACCATCGACCAAACAGCTATGAGGATGGTCTTTCTTCTTAGCTCCCAAAGCGAGAATCTTTTGGGCTCTGCCCAGCGGGCACTGGTCTTTGCTTTATGAAACATGGGGCCGCCAGGGTATCCCTAGGAGTAACACTGGACAAGGTGCTCTCCTTGCTCTAGCGCACTGTTCTTGCGTCTTTTCTCGCCATGTCATCAGCACCTAAGAACAGCCCGGTCTCCGAAACCGCTATTACCGTTCGAAGCCCCGAGCTTGACTCGTTTGGACACGTGAATCATGCCGTCTTCTTGAACTACCTAGAGCACGGTCGATTTGAAGCACTTGAAAGAGCTGGTCTCTCTTGGTCCGGATTGGACGAAACAGGCCGGAGCATCTTCGTAGTCCGTATCGAGGTAGACTACCTCAAGGAAGTGAAGCGAGGCCAAAAACTCTTGGTCCGGACTTGGGCTCAATCTTTTAGGAGAACCAGCATGGTTCTGGGACAAGAGATTGTGCGGGAAGAGGCCCCGCAAAGTGTTGTGGTTCAAGCTGCTGTCACTGCTGTATGGATTGGGGCAAACCGAAGACCCCAACGCGTGCCAGAAGAGATCCGGAGAGGGCTGCTTGGAAACCTAAACAGCCCGAAGAACTTGGACTAAAGAGTGTGAGTTCTTTGATGAGCTGGGTCGGTAATGACGTTGTAGATCTTCAACATTCTGGCCTCCATGGAAAACTGGAGAACCATCGGTTTCTGAAGCGTGTTTTCACTAAGTCCGAACAATCTGTAATCGCCAGGGCAGGGGAGTCCGATATTGAGCTTTGGTGTCTGTGGGCTTGTAAGGAGGCGGCCTTTAAGGCTTTCTCTAAAATTCTCCCTACTCCTCCAGCATTCATTCACTCTGCTTTTGAGGTCTCCTGGGCCAGGATGACTCAGGAAGAAAGCATGAGTATCAGAGCTGGAAATGTTGTTTATGAAGGGCTCTCTGTGTCTGTGTCTGTAAATCTTTCAGTAGGCGTGCTTCACGCCTTCGCCTGGACAGGCCCTCTGAACGAACCGACCAAGGGGGCCCCACCAGCTGAGCTATATCATGACCTAGCCCGACTTGACGAACCCGGTGCTCCATGGTCCGCATCGTATCCCGAGTTACTCGAAGAATTAACGTCAGAGGAACGGACTGGAGTCCACTCTAGAGAGTCGGCAGCAGTCCGGATTGGAGTGAGGGGGTCTATAGCCAACACGCTTAATGTGGCCCAAGACCACCTCCAGGTTATTCGGCCTCAGGGCCCAAGTGGCCGAGGCCACCCTCTGCTACTTTTGGACGGCAAGCCAAGCGGCATAGATATCTCAATCTCACATCATGGATGCTGGATTGGCTGGGCTTTTCTTGTAACGGACAATGATTGAAGACAGCAGGAGAGGGAAATGCAGACTTGCGTCCGAGTGAAGGCTAAGACACTGTGCCGGCGATGACCTATAGAGATCAGTTGAAGCACTTGTTGTTAGAGCGCTCTGTGCGTTTCGGGAACTTTACGCTCTCTAGCGGAGCCAGTTCCACCTATTACATAGATGCCCGACGTACAACAATGAGCGCTGAAGGCCAGGTGCTGGTTGGTCGGGTGGGTTATGAGATGGTCAGAAAGAGTGGCCTTGAGCCTACACATCTAGGTGGCCTCACCATGGGGGCTGACCCTATCTCATATGCTATCGCCCACCGGAGTCACCTAGAGGGCCACGCTTTGGACGGATTCTCCGTCCGAAAAGAAGCTAAACACCACGGTACCGGAAATCGCATAGAGGGCGGGCTAGACCCTTCTTCTCGCTGCCTTGTTATTGAAGACACACTAACAACTGGTAAAAGCACCCTCTCGGCAGTAGAGGCCCTGCGTGAGCACGGAGTAACCGTAGTCGGTGTTTTAGCGTTGGTAGATCGCTCAGATAATGCCGAAGATCTCTTCCGTGAAATCGGTCTCCCGCTGCTCTCGATCTTCTCTGTGCAAGAATTACTGGAGCACAACCAGCCGTAATGAGAGAATAGCTTTCTGGAAAGGAGAGAGGCCTTTTCTACAGTTCGCCGACCAACTCCTTCCTTTTTAGTCTAGCAGTCTCAGGGGCATCACTAGGCACAGATAGTCTAAGTCCTCCGATCCTGAAGGCTCTATCGTTACGGCGCTTTCAGGGGCCTTGAAGGCTATATCTACATCATCTGTCGGCATATAGCGAAGTACTTCAAGAAGGTAATTTGCGTTGAACCCTATCTCTATCTCTTCCCCTTCATAGCCGACTTCGAGCTCATCTTGCCCTTCTCCTAGATCAGGGGTGAGAACATTCAGATGGAGTCTATTGGATTCGAATTTGAGTCGTATTCTGTGTGTCTGGTCAGATGCTACCACCGCCATTCTTCGTACCGCTGATTCTAGAGCCTTTTTATCGACAGTCGCTACTTTGTCGTTATCGCGAGGTATAACCGCCTCATAATTTGGGTAGGTTCCTTCAATCAACCTTGTATATACCTCAGCAGTTCCAGCTCTAAAACCTAGGTGGTTTCCACTCCGCGCTACTTCTAATAACTCATCTTTCTTAAAAATACGTTGTACCTGCTGAAGAGCTGCTGGTGGTACAATAAAGTCAGCCGAAGACGTGTCCCCAGATTCTGCTGGAACACCCATACGTGCTAGGCGATGACCGTTCGTTGAAACCATCCTCATCGCCCCATCACGAAGTTCCCATAAAACCCCATTGAGAATCGGCCTACTCTCTTCATTCGAAACTGCGAAGGATGTGTGATGAATTAAACGGT
>CAWVZF010000066.1:0-11070 GCA_963934665.1 uncultured bacterium
ATCCCCATCTCTAGCATGTTCTTCTCTCTCAGGACTAGCGAATAGAAAGAGACTATCCGAACGGATGAATACCGACTCTATAACATCCGGTTTGGGTATCAATAGAGCATTCCGAGGCAGGGCTCTTCGTCCTTCTCTTCCGAAGGCTGTCAAAATCGGAGGTATCAAGCTCGCGGGTATCGGAATCTTGGCCATCCAGAGTCTGTTGACGATTAGAGCAAAGTGACCTTGATCTAGTGGAGCGATTATACCCTGCATTTCAACCGATATGGTATCCGGCAAAAGTCCGATGATCTCGTCTAATTTGGGGAGCCCTGGAAACTCCTCTGCAACAACAAGTGCAGACAATCGGACTAGCTCTTCTTCAAATTCTACCCTCAACTCTAGCAGGCCCGGAGGAATGATCCCCGGCACAGCATAGCGGGCGATCGATGATACCTCGAGGCTACCTAACACAAGCTTGGCACCTAATTCACCCCAACGCAGCTTCTCAAAACGATCCATCGTGAGATCGGACAGAGCCATACTAGGCTGAGCATCTTCTACACAGCCCTCACAGTTGTCTGAATCTAGAAAATGATTAATCGGGGGTAGACCCCACTTGAAGCCCGCGTAGATAGTGGGAATGAGAAAGACCAGAAGCATCGATTTCCTCATACCCTAACCTGCCTCCTCAAGCAGAGGCGAGCTTGGCACCTGAAACCACACTATATCGGGCACCGTTCTTAGATAGCTGACTACGAATAAGATTAATCCTATCTACCTTCAATTCTCCATTGAAATCCAAATCTGCGAGTAGCTTGTCGAGTCCGCGAAACATACCTGCAGCACCTTTTTTCTTGACTCGAGCAAGGGTGATATGTGGATGAAATTCCCTCATTTCAGACTCGAAACCGCACTCGGCAAAAGCCCACTCTAGGTCCTGCTTCAAGCACCTGAGTTCGGGGCTTGCGCCGATCCCAAGCCAGATCAGGCTTGGAGAGCGAATGCTAGGGAACGCACCAAACCCACCCAGAATAATTGAAAATACTGTGGTCTGGCTCGCCACCTGGGACATTGCTGCCTCAATCGACTCTACCTGCTCATTATTCACTTCACCAAAAAATTTCATCGTAATATGGAGGTTTGCTGGATCAATCCAGCGCACCGGGAAATCTTCCTCTCGTAGAATCTGGATTGCACGCTGGATCCGCCGGCGCTCCCTCTTTGGGAGGTTCAAGCCTATGAAGAGGCGCATCTGATTTTGATTCAATGGTTGGATTAGGGGAGGCTCATTTCGATACCAGTAACACCCCGTTAGTTCCTGGCTCGAACCATTACTTGGAACGTGAACCGATAAGGTAGGCATCAGTGCTGTGAGGCGTCGAGAGATAGCATGATAAATCTATCGGCTAGGAAAAGTAGAAATGGAGCATGGGTTGTGTTAGCTATCAGTGCCCTATAGGATGGCCGCCTCTGCTTGGGGGTATTCATCAAAAAAATCAGCCGGAGTGTATGAATGAGGGTAGCCGTTCTAAAGGAAACCCGTTCCGCTGAAAACAGAGTCGCGTTGGTCCCTTTAGGTGTTAAAGCCTTAGTCAAGCGAGGACTCACCGTCACTGTTCAGACATGTGCGGGAGAGACATCAGGAATCTCTGACCTCATGTACCGGGAAGCCGGTGCTGAAATCGCAGCCAACGCCGAGGAGACCCTCAGGGATGCGAAGGTCATTCTGGTTGTGAATCCGCCGTCTCCTAATGAGCTCACCCATCTTTCAGAGGGTTCGATCCTAGTTGGATTTCTTGATCCATTGTCGGACCCTGACCTAGTAAGTCGACTTATCGACCTAAAGGTTACCGGGATTTCGATGGAACTCGTCCCTCGAATTACACGAGCCCAATCGATGGACGCCCTCTCCTCGCAGGCTACGGTGGCCGGCTACAAGGCAGTTTTACTCGCCGCAAATCACCTGCCGAAATTCCTACCGATGTTTACTACAGCTGCAGGTACGATCCGCCCGGCTAAAGCGCTTATCCTTGGGGCAGGAGTTGCGGGGCTTCAGGCAATTGCCACAGCAAGAAGACTAGGGGCGGTCGTTGAGGCTTTTGATGTGCGACCGGCTGTCAAAGAACAAGTAGAGAGCCTAGGAGCCTCATTCCTTGAGTCAGAAGAGGAGGTCACTGCTGAAGGAGAAGGAGGATACGCGAAAGAGCTAACAGAAGACCAGCATAGCAAGGAGCTCGAACTGATCGGCGATGCACTCACAGATACAGATATCGTGATCACTACTGCTCAAATTCCTGGCAGAGAAGCCCCGGTCCTGATCACTGAGGATATGGTTAAAACCATGAAATACGGGTCAGTGATCGTTGACCTCGCCGCTGAAAGCGGAGGTAATTGCGAACTGAGCGAGGCTGGGGAAACCGTACTAGCACACGGAGTCCAAATCCTGGGTCCTTCAAATCTACCAACAAGCATCCCCGTACACTCCAGCCAAATGTATTCAAAGAACATTGTCACCCTAATCAGCGAATTTCTTGGGGACGATGGTGAACTCCAATTGGATTTTGAAAATGATGTAGTGGGACCCTCTACCGTAACGCACAGGGGCGAGGTTCGGAATGAACGAGTTCAGTCAGCAATGCAGTGAAACAGGCTAAAAACTTCAGCTCCCGGGAGAACTAATGGGTGAGTTCGACTTGATTATCGGACTTTACATATTTGTACTAGCAGCCCTCGCTGGCCGTGAGGTGATTACAAAGGTCCCCCCGACCCTTCACACACCGCTCATGTCGGGTGCCAATGCTATTTCTGGAATCGCGATCGTAGGAGCAATCATCGTTGCAGCCAAAGCAGATGGCGTGTTGCAGGTGACACTTGGGGTCATTGCCATCGCCATGGCTACAATCAATGTGATCGGCGGATTCATGGTTACTGATCGAATGCTTGCCATGTTCAAGAAGAGGTAGGGATAATGGACACAGGTATTCAGCTAACCTATCTGCTTTCCGCGATCCTATTCGTTGTCGGCCTGAAGCGCCTTCAGTCACCTGCAACAGCCCGAAAAGGGAATGGCCTCGCAGCCCTGGCGATGCTTCTCGCTATCATCGCAACAGTACTCGAGACAGGATGGATTGACTGGACTTGGATCCTAGTGGGGGTCATCCTAGGTGGAGTGATCGGTGCAGCAGCAGCTCGCTCAGTTGAGATGACTTCAATGCCTGAGCTTGTGGGGATCTTTAACGCTTTTGGTGGTGGGGCTTCTGCACTTGTGGCAATCGCTGAGTTCATTGCAGCACCTGGGATTGGAGTAAGTACCACAGGAGTAACGATCCTGCTTGGCACCTTAATTGGAAGTGTGACCTTCACTGGTTCCTTCATCGCGTTTGCAAAGTTACAGGGCTTAATGACTGGGAATCCCATCACTTTCCCATTCCAAAATGCATTTAATGCCCTGCTGCTCTTAGCTGCCATCTCCTTAGGTGCAGTAACCCTCGGTGTATTCGGATCTGGAGATCCTCAAACACTCTTCTACGTGTTCTGTGGCCTCGCTCTTATCCTCGGAGTGTTGCTTGTGATTCCGATCGGTGGAGCAGATATGCCAGTCGTAGTCTCACTGCTCAACTCCTATTCTGGCCTAGCAGCCAGTGCTGCCGGCTTCGTGATCGGTAACACCGTCCTAATCATCTCAGGTGCGCTTGTTGGCGCCTCTGGATTAATCCTCACGCAACTCATGTGTAAGGGGATGAATAGATCTCTGGCAAACGTCGCCTTCGGTGGCTTTGGTGGAACTGCGGGCGTTGATCGATCTGAGATTGGTCAACGGCCAGTGCAGAGTGCTGACGCGGAAGGAGTAGCAGCTGAACTAGGATACGTTAATTCGGTAGTGGTAGTGCCCGGATATGGACTGGCCGTGGCACAGTCTCAACATGAACTTCGGAAGGTCGGGGATCTGCTGGAGGAACGCGGAGTTGACGTAAAATATGCGATACACCCGGTCGCGGGTCGTATGCCAGGTCATATGAACGTCCTGCTCGCAGAAGCAGACGTGAGCTATGATAAGCTCTACGATCTGGATGAGATCAATGATGACTTTGAAAATACTGATGTGGTGTTAGTCGTTGGGGCAAATGATGTTGTGAATCCAGCTGCGCGAGATCCGCAATCTGTCATTACTGGAATGCCGATCCTGGACGTTGATCGGGCAAGAAGAGTCATCGTCATGAAACGCAGCCTTTCACCAGGCTTTGCTGGTATCGACAACGACCTCTTCTACATGGATAACACACTTATGTTTTTTGGCGATGCGAAAGAATCCATGGCGGAACTGGTGCGCGAAGTGAGAGAGCTGGCCTAAGTAAAATTTCTCTGGCCACACCAAAGGTCGACGGGAAACAGAAATCAATTAAAGCACTTCAGGAGGGAGCCCTATCTTCGTGTGCGGCCGCTTCCTGAAGTAGTTCCCACAAACGCTGCACATGGGCGTGTGTCGTCTTGAGATTTCCGATTGAAACCCTAAGGCATGTTCGACCACGAACTACGGTATGAGTTATAAAAGCTTCACCGCTCTTATTAACACGATCCATAATCCGATGATTGGCATCGTCCAGCGCAGCAGCATCCAGTTTCTCAGAGATAAATCGAAATGCCACGAGAGATAAGGGAGCCGGCGCAACACGTTCCCATTCAGGTGCAGAATCAACCCAAGACGCTAGCGCTTGTGCTAACTCCACATGACTGCGCAAGCGATCGATGATGCCCTGCTGACCAAAATAACGTAGCACAAACCAAAGCTTGATCGCCCGAAATCGGCGCCCTAATGCTACTCCGTAGTCCATCAAACTCTTACCTGCTTCTATTTCTGGGGTTTTCAGGTATTCCGGAACAATGGAAAAGGCGCGCTTCAATACCTCAGGACGACGACAGTAGAGGAGCGAACAATCCACAGGAGTAAATAGCCACTTATGTGGGTTGACTACGATTGAGTCAGCAATTTCCCAACCGTCAAAGAGCTTACGGAGTTCAGGTACGATTGCAGCCGGACCCCCGTAGGCGGCATCCACATGAAGCCACAAGCCAAATTCTTGGGCTAGCTCAGCGATTTCAGACACAGGATCGATTGCCGTCGTTGATGTCGTACCCAACGTCGCTACGACAGCCACCGGTTTTAGTCCCGATGCAATATCTTCCTGGATCATAGATCTTAGGCTGGATGAACACATGCTGAGTTGATCGTCAGTCCTGATCGTCTGATATCCAGATCGTCCGAATCCTAGAGCCAGGGCTGCCTTTTCTATTGAAGAGTGAGCTTCCTCAGATGCGTAGATGCGACCATGAACCTGCTGGAACATTCCCTCATTCCTCACGTCCGGATACGCTGCCTCTCTGGCAGCTGCAAGTGCGTGCAGGGAGGAAGAAGAAGCAGTGTCGTTGATGACTCCATCGAACGAAGAAGGAAGTCCGAGTAGTTGCCGAAGCCAGTCAGCTGTCAACTCTTCCAATTCCGTTCCAGATGGCGAGCTTCGCCAAACCATTGCGTTCACGTTCAGAGCGGCGGCAAGCATCTCACCTAGAATGCCCGGCCCCGATCCAGTCATAGCGAAGTAACCAAAGAAAGACGGATGATTCCAGTGGGTCAGGCCCGGTACTATCACATCCCGGAAGTCGCTTAGGGCATCCGTAAGCGACTCACCCTGTACGGGAGGGGTTGCTGGCAAAACCGACCGAATATCCCCCGGTCGGACACTGGGTAGCACCGGTAATGATCCGACACCTCCCAGATAATCAGCAATCCAATCAGCTACTTCGTGGGCGAGTGCTCTGAATTCCTCTACAGGTATATCCGAGCCCAAGTCAGTTGAAACAGGAGACGTCATAGCATAAGGGGCAATAGCCAGGTCAGAGGTTCGAATCGGTCTAGGACCAAGGCTTTCAAGATGGCCAATTTTGGAAGTCAGCCAACCTCAGTGTCTGAAGGCTCCGTCCAAGGACTAAGGAAAACTGAAACGGTTGTACCCCGCCCAGTGGCGCTATCTACCTCAACTGTTCCTCCCCACGACTCCACAATTCGCTTTACGATAGGGAGACCCAGTCCCGCACCTGTGGAGCGTGTCGAGAACTGTGGTTCGAATATCCTTGGAAGCAACTCTTCAGGAATTCCAGTACCGTCATCTACAACCGCGAGCACAACCCGGCCATTTATCTGGTTACCTAGTATTCGCACTATGCCCCCCTTTGTGACCGCAACCCGAGCATTCTCAAGAAGGTTAATCAGCACTTCCTTCAACTCAGACCCGCGAGCCCGGACTGGGGGAAGACCTAAAGCTATTTCTTGCTCAAACAGAGCCGTGGTAGAAGAGCCTCCTCCGTAAAGAGCCATAACGTCATCAACGATTTCATGCAGATGAACTTCGCCCAGGGGCGTCTCATCTTCTCCTCCCGGTGCACCGTACTTAGAGAAGCTCTGTGCAATTCCCGCGAGCCGTTCAATTTCAGCTAATATGGCATCCACATTCTTGACGAGTATGTCGTCGAAATCTGTGCGTCGGTCTTCTCTCGCTCTTCGTATGTGTTGGATGCTAAGCTTGATCGGGGTAAGAGGGTTCTTCACTTCGTGGGCAACCTGTCGAGCCATTTCACCCCAAGCCAAAACCCGCTCTGTTTGTAACTCATCTGTCATATCATCCATAGCCACCACCACCCCGCGTCCTCCACTGGTGGTGCCTAAACGTCTGCCACGAACTCTCACCCGGCTTTCTCCTACTTGAATCTCAGTATCGGCTTCAGTTTCAGAACTCTCGAAGAAATTATTGAGCCAAATGGAAAGAGACTCTGCGAATCGACCTTTCCCGGGTAGGGGCTGTCCCACGACAACTCTAGAACCAAAAAGATGTTCGGCTCTCGGGTTTACCAGAGTCACTCGTCCATTTTGATCCAGGGCCACCATCCCCACCGCGGCTTCCTCCATGATAGCCTGGGTACGGCGCGATGTTCGGACCAATTGGTGCTGAGCCCGCCGCACCCCGTTTACCATTCGATTAAAGGCTCTGAATACCGCTCCGAACTCGTCCTTTCTCTCATTCGGGAGTCTTAGGTCCAGGTTTCCTGAACCAACACCTTCCGACGCAACTTGAAGCGCACGGATAGGACTTGTGAGTGCTCGGCCCGCCATCCAGGCAAGTATCAGTGAGAGCACTGCGCCTAGTAACATCACGAAACCGAGGAGTTCAATCAGATCCATCCTCTGGATGGCCGTATCCCCAGCACTCAGCGGTACTTGGGCACCAAGTATGTCTCCATCAGGAAGTCGTCGATATGCCGTGACATAGGTTAAGCGTCCCAATGACGTCTCTGTGAATTCCCGAACGCCTTCACGTCCATCCAATAAATAGTGCTGCGTGAATGGCATCCAGCCCTCGTACAGGCCCAACTCCACTAACTCCGCCACACCACCTCCACCGCGGAGTTCTCCATCCCGATACTCTAGAAGTTCTGCACCGACTTGAGTTGCAAGCCGTTCCATGCGACTACCAGATCCTGGGTCGAGTGAGAGATACCAGCCAGCGGCATCCTCTACGACTCTCTCCGCAACTACTCGAGCCGACGTAGTAGAGGCTTGGGTAAGCGACCTGTATGCCAGGGTACCAAAGAGCGTATTCGCCAAAGCGAAGAACCCAAACAGGGCTAGTGTCACTCGAGCTCGAAAGGAGATCGTTAGACCGGAGATCTTAGCCTCCGGTGAAATTGCATCGCTCAAAAGCGCTCGGCCAAGAAGCCAAAACGTTGAAAATATAAGGAGATTTAGAACTAATAGGAGAGATCCGCGTGCACTCGCCAGAAGGGGTCCAGGAAGACTGATAGGAACATGCGCATGATAACTTGCGTTACTGAATTTAAGTGCTATCTCCCCCTGCCAGCCTGAGCTCGTCCTCTGCCAGTTGAGTGAGTCACTACCTGGTGGGTCACCAGAGAGAATAGGGATTAGCGTAATTGGATCCCTTCTGGATGGCTGACCACCTCGCACCAGAGAGCCGAGAGGAGAGCGAGCACCTTCAGGGGGTAGCGGTGGTGCGATAGCTGTAAGGACCTGGCCATTACTCAAAGGAACGGCCATCACGTACCGAGCGTCATCACGGTGCGGCCGAAGCATCCTGAATTCTCCTGACTCCTGAGTCTCACGGACTATCGCAGCTAGGTCGTCCGAAGGATCGCCGTCAATCCCGATCCTCAGTTCCTGACTATTCTCGCCCGCCACGTCCCACATCGTCAGCCGCAAAGCAAACAGTTCCTCCGCCAGACCACTCGCCCGCCAAGCCTGGTAAAGAACATCAACGTCACCCCTTCCCGAACCGGCAAGAGAATCCGCCAAGGAACTGAGTCGAACCAATCCATACTCAAGATCGGGATCTTCAACCGCTGCAGCTTCGATGAGCTGAAAACCACCCGCGGTCCTTCTCGCCTCTACATGGTCGAGCAACGCGTTGGGGACAGCCGCAGTAGTCGCGATCACGATTGCAAATAACCAACGAACAATAGGCCGTTGCCCATCGGACCACGCTGTTATCGCCACTGCCGCTGTAGCGGTGGGAATTGCCCACAATGCAATCCAACCCACAGGTAGGAATGCTCCGTTCAGCACTAAAGTGCCACCCATGGCTCCCAGCAAAACAGCGAAGGCCACTGTTACCAGCGTCCAACCCTTATGAGCACTTCTATGGGACCGCGTCAACCAGAGCACAGAAGCCACGGTCAATCCAAGCATAGCGGCCAATGCCGTTTCATAAACGATCCACTCAAGACGATCTGAGCCCAAAGAGAGTGGCTGTAGGCCTGACCTCACCCAAGCGATTACAAGCGGAAATAGAAGTGCCGTAGATAGAGCAGCGGCCCATACTGGCATAGCGATCTTAGGACGCGGCAGAACAGCGAATCCAGTAAAGGCTGCGATAGTGAGTAGTACCAGTCGTCCAAGAGATATTTTCAGCGCAGTCGGCCACAAGGGAAGTGCAAAAAGAGTCCAATCGAAGATCCCTTCTAATCCGGCTATCTCTTGAAGAGGAAGTAAGGCCAAGAGGAAAAGAAGCCCTCCAGTTGCAATAACACCCGTTGATCGCTTTGGCACACCTCCAACTGCAAGTAACAACCACGCTATAAGTAATCCACCGGACACAAGCCACCGCCAACGGGCCAAAACCTGAGCAGCACGGTCCGTTGCGTCAGGTCGCTCAATTAGAACCTCGAGCAGTCTTTCTCCATCTGGGAGTAAAAGAGGTACGAGGCCCTCTGAATTCGGTGTATCTCCTGGATTGATCCGAATGGGTTCCCCAGTAAGATCTAGGAACTCAGATCCGAAATCTCCTAAGCGAGCCCCAATCTCCAACGGTAGATCGGTTCGCATGAGTTGTGCAGCAACCGCTACTCCACCGTCCGGTGCCAGTGCAGTGACATACAGATAGCCAAAGAGTGGTAGATCAACGTAGGCGTAACGGACCTGTCCAGCTTGAACCTCTTCAGGCACCTTGCCACGGTGCATGCCATCCCATATACGGAGCCTTCCATCCGAATCGTAAAAAGCCAGTGCCGAGACTCTGTGCTGTGCACGAATGTCCTGTATCGTCCGAACATCTTCCAACCGCTCGAATTCAGTTTCTCCGAGAGCGAGTTGATCCGCAGCAGCTTCACTCGAGCTTAAGAGGGCCTGGAGTTCATCCCGGAGTTGTTCTCCGACCTCCGCCTCTCTCACCGCCCAAAGTCTGTTCCAGTTTGTAGATAAGTCACTCACCTTATGGTCTGCGAAAAATCCTACGAGAATCCCGATGACTAGGATTATAGAACCGCTAACCCAGACCACACCCCGTTCACGTAACCCCCCAAAAAAAACTGCGATCATACCGAGTGCGGCGAACACCAATGAAAGGCTACTCGGAGAAGCAACCCAAACGGAAAGAGACACGAGAGCAATCCAGGGCCCAATCCAACCTAACGTCTGACGCATACGATGCCGCTCTGTAAATAGACGATTCACTTCAGATCAATAGTATGGCATAGCACGCACTGCATCTCTGACTCAGGATCACCCTTCTCTCCAGTTAAGTAAGTCACTAGGAAACCATCAGACGGTATGCTGATCCCATTAACTACCACTCCTTCTTACAGATTTCCCTTATACTGAGGTCCTCTTAGAGGTTTTATGGAACTTACGAGCACCAACCCCTCTAATGATATCAGGACTTTCGAACCTTATTAGAAATGACATAACGCTTGTTACCACGAACGCTATGCACTCCAAGGTGTATACCACGGATGAATTTGTTCTTACGCATCCTCCACCCTTTCTTCTCACGTCTCCACATCACGAGCTTCGCAATCA
Organism: uncultured bacterium; assembly: GCA_963934665.1. Lineage (GTDB taxonomy): Bacteria > Gemmatimonadota > Gemmatimonadetes > Longimicrobiales > Gaopeijiaceae > UBA1142. The sequence goes on from CAWVZF010000066.1 coordinate 10,349, forward strand.
TCGTGCCATTAGGCCTATCCGCTCAAAGTGTGGTCGTCGACCAGGGAACATTTGGTCTGAGCATTCACGGTGAGAGAATCGGCTCAGAAGACTTCATTATCCGACGAGCAGGACTCGGTAATCAAGCTGCTTTCATTTCACGTGGAGTGGTCGTGCGCACCCTGGACGGGGCTTCGGAAGAGTTTACGACTCTCTTGAGAGTAACCGCGACCGAGGGTACCGCAGCTGGTTACGAATTCAAGTCATCTAGACCAGTACCAGTTGAGATCATGCTCAATGCCTCAGGTCCTAGGTATTTCTCTAGATTCATATCTGGAGAAGGCCAAGAAGAGAGAGAGTTTCGCGCAGAGCCTGGAACCCGAATCGTCGAACAGCAGGTCGCTCATCATCTTTATTTTTTAGGAAATGTACTGAAAGACTCTACAGTACATGTGATTGAACCGTTATCCCGGACAGATAGAGAGTTCTTAGTTTCAACTCAACAGGACGAAGAAATCCGTCTTGGGCGTAACCGTGTTCTAGCTCGACGGGTCATATTCACAAGTGCGGACGGGGACCGAATCGTTTGGTTCGACAGACAAGGCCGTGTGTTGCGCGTAGAGATCCCGACAATCGGATATCTGGCTGAGCGTGAAGATCTTGTTGGATGATTACAGGTACAGGTGCCCCTTAACAACACTCAACTCGGATTAAGTGTCCTTCTAGTTAGCTTTCTCCTAGAG
>CAWVZF010000067.1:0-10918 GCA_963934665.1 uncultured bacterium
TCCCTTAGTTCGACAGCCTCATGGACTCCTGTTGATGCACCGGAAGGCACCGCAGCCCGCCCCGTCACACCTGTCTTTAATGTGATCTCAGCCTCGACTGTTGGATTCCCCCTCGAGTCGAGAATCTGCCTTCCAGTTACACTAACGATCGCAGACATTGTATTTTCTCGTCCTAGCCGGTTTCGTAGCGCTTTTGGAGTTCAGATACAACCTGTTGGGCTCTATGTGTAAGCTTGGATCGGCTCGCCATACTGTATCCACCTACCTGGATCGGCTCGCCAAAATGCACACGAACAATACCAGAGTTTATGAGAAATGAACCTCTCTTCATCACTTCGCGAGATCCAAAGATGGCTGCAGGCACGACAGATGCTCCGGTCTGGATCGCCAAAACGAATGCTCCTTTCTTGAAAGGACCTAACTCACCAGTGTTAGAGCGTGTCCCCTCAGGAAATATGATGACAGTTGGAGCGGCTTCTTCCAACCTTTTTCTTGCAATATCTAATGAGGCTAACGCACGAGTCTTGTCACCTCGATCAATATAAATGTGTCCACAGGCACGCACGGCCGCGCCGAACACTGGGATTTTTTCGACCTCTTTCTTCGCTACAAAGACGTAACGGCCGGGCACAAACGCTGCGAGAACAAGAACATCGATCCATGACACGTGGTTCGTCACCAAAACCTGAGGTAAAGAGGAATCTATTACAGCCTCGTCCTCTAGAATGACACGCACCCCTGCAACCCTCAAAACCAAACTAGCCCAGGCGCGGGCAGCCTCTTCACAACGGCATCCAATATCTGCTGAGCGGCGATAAACTGACCACGCAATCTTGGAAGCGTACCAAATCGTCGCAGGTACAATGACTATGGATACTAGAAACAGCCGAATCACAGCACGTCCGCAGTATAGTGGTCAAACCCACTTCTCATTAGAGGCTCGGGCTGACTCCCACCTCGGTCGATCCAGACACCAGAACCTTCACGGACATACCCAACCCTTGTGACCTCAAGGCCGAAGTGGTCTTGGAAATAGGATGGATCCACCGCATCTGGTCCAGCCGCGAAACATAGTTCGTAATCCTCCCCTCCATGGAGTGCCGCTTGGAGCGCCTCCTCTGGTCCTAGGACTTCAACTGCGATAGGTGCCACAGGAACTCGAGCCTCCTCCAGTACGATTTGCACGCCGGACGCTGCGGCAAGATGGGCTGAATCTCCCGCCAACCCATCTGAGAGATCTATTAACGCACTAGCAATACCTCGCTCAACCAAATAGTGCCCCTCATCACAACGCGGAGACGGTTGAGCAAATGCTTTTCTGGCCTCGGGTGGTGGCTCACCTCCACACTGCCATACCCGCACCGCAGTAGAGCTCGCCCCAAGCCTTCCGGTCACCCAAATATCATTCCCGGCGACTGCACCACTCCTTAACCCAGGTCGGTTAGCGCTGCCCAAACTGACTACATCAATGAATACTGGGCCTGATGTGTTCGAGAGATCTCCACCAAGAATCACTGCACCTACCTCCGAAGCTGCTTCTCTACATCCAGATTGCAGTGCCTCCACCACCTCCTCGTCATTGGCTGCCATCGATATGAAAACACCCACTGGGACAGCAGCCATCGCAGCAAGATCAGATAGTGCACATGAAACCGCACGGAACCCGATCTCCTGATCCTCTAACCAAGCTCTACGAAAGTGGACACCCTCCAAGGATAGGTCTGTGCTGAGAACCCATCCTCCTTCAAGGACTGCCGCATCATCTCCTGGGCCTAAACTCACTCCTGTCGGAAGCAAATCAGCTGGGTTAACAAGCCTACGAATTAGATCGAATTCTTCACCAGGACCGAAATGGACAGGACCAATGGAACGGCGAGGGGTCACCTCGCAGCATCCGCATCATAAAGAACAAAAGGAAGACCTAGTTCAGAGATTCCAGCACCACGCTCGACAAGCGCATCTGGCATCCACTTGATTACGTCAGTGGGTGTGAGTGATGCTCCGCGCGCAGCTAGGTTCGCGGCCCTTCCAGTAAGGTAAAGACTCACCGCACCGGCTTCCATCACTCCCAGACCCTGAGCAATCAATGCTCCACACACCCCGGTTAGTGTGTCTCCCATTCCTCCAACAGCAAGATCGGAGGTTCCTTGACTCCCGACTAGAATACGCCTGCCCGTATTGGAAATCAGTGAAGGAGTTCCCTTAAGGAGAAAACAATGTTCAAAGCGCCTTAACGCCTCCCGCAGAGCAGCCACCCTATCTCCGACTATACTTGACTTTGATTCATCGAGTAACCGGCTCATCTCACCTGCATGTGGTGTCGAAAGCATAGGCCGTGAACTACCAAGAGCTCTAAGATCAAAAAGACCTTCTGCTGCCAGATTTAGAGCATCAGCATCCAGAACAAGCGGCCGTTTAGGCCCTTCAATAACCTTGTTCATTATGTGGACAGACAATCCGTTAGTCCCAAGACCAGGCCCGAGTGCCACTGCGTCAGTATCGTCCAGCGCTAATTCAAACGCCTGGTTATCCGAGACATCCACATAGATCGCTTCGGGGGCAGATCTCTGTAAAATCTCTCTGTTTTCTGGCACTGAGCACACTCGGACTAAGCCCACGCCCGCAGTCAACGCGGCTTGGGTAGTCAAGACCGCAGCTCCAGCCATACCAGGCTGACCCGCAATTATAGTCAAACGTCCCACCGCATTCTTATGGGTATCTGTGGGGCGGTCAGGCAATTGTTTCTGTGCCCAGAGAGGCGTGATCACCTGTGCAAGATCATCCGTATTCCCTGAAGGTGGAAAACCTATGTCAGCAACGACTATTCGGCCTGTATGAGCGCGTGCAGGAGAAAGGAGGCTGCCTAGCTTGGGAGCCCCAAGCCCCACCGTCACCGTCGCGTGAATGACCTCGCCTTGAACTGCACCTGTTGAGGAATCGATCCCAGAGGGAACATCGATCGCGAGTACCGGACAAGGCGCCCTGTTCAGTTGAGCTATGGCTGACGCCTGGCGATCACGAGGTGGACCTTCCGCACCGATCCCCAGGATTCCATCTACGGCAACTTCACAAGAACCAAGAAGTGCATCCCAACCGCTCTGGTCGAGTACCTCATCCATGATCACAGGGATGTCCCAGCCGTGCAGAAGGGGATCGTCCATAATTCGTTCAGCCACGAGCACTGCACAAACTTCTCGGCCCCAGGCACGCAGAGTACGCAGGAGCACCAGAGCATCTCCTCCATTATTACCCGAGCCCACAATCCCGACTACAGACCCCTCTGGGAACAAACATTGCGTTATCTGAGCTGCGGAACGACCAGCATTCTCCATTAGCACCGTCTGCGGCACACCTACTGTTTCAATAGCCGCATTATCCAGTGCCTTAGACTCGCCAGCAGTCGGCGCATAAACCACTTCGCGTGCAAAAGGGCGCAACGGATTCATGGTATCAATCATTGGAGTACTCAGTGACGCACTGAAGTGATCCGCCACGCCAGAAGTCCGTGGCACAGACGCTATCGTTTACAATGAGTGCTGATCCAGCCCCCTCATCCATATTCGCCTGGGACATTGATCTCAGACTGTACTATTTGTAACTCTGGCCTATCTGGCGACCAACTGTGACCTCGCCGTTGTCAATCCGAATATTGAAACCACAATCTGGATGCGAGCATACCCAAGCCTTGTAGCGGATTGGAGCTCCCTCTCTACCATAATCCGAAAGCGGCAACAGAACCCCATTTCCGCACTTTTGACATCCTGGAAATTCGCTCCCTTGCTCCATATTCAACCCCTCCCGTCAGCGTGGTAACAATGAGCAACACTCAAGTGCTCTGTCCCGTCATGTAAATAAAGATCTCAGATCCGGATTCTCATACCGAATCTTCGTCATCAAATTTGAGCTTCCCAGGGGTAGTTTAGTTCGAAAGCTTCTTCAAAATCGAATACGTCAGCAAAGTCTTCTGGACAGTCCCCATCCTGAGTGGTCAAGATTTTCTGCTCAACCAAGGCAAAAACAACAGACCCGACATCCCGCGTTGAGTGAATTCCCCAGTGCTCAAGGACAGTTCTAGCAAGGGGGCCAAACCGTTCTATCGCTACCTGGCGGACACCCTCGGCAAGTTCCGCACCTGTGATGTGCCTCTTTTCCCCAAGCGAATGGAAAACCGAGTTTAAGGCCTCAAGTACAAACGAGTATGAACGCGGATCAAAACGAGGATTCCTCTCCCGCAGGAGGTCTAGAAGCTCATCAGTGTTCGTAAACTCAGTCATGATTCAAAATGTGGGATGCTGAAATGTTGTTCGCTAGTAAGGAGCTTACTCACTCCTACTTTCTATGAAAACCGCATTTCCCTGTAAAGCGGAAAGTCGTGGCAGAATTCCAGAACTTCTCCTCTTATCCGCAGGATTAGGCTCTCATTAGAAGGTGACTCTAAGACTTGTGAGATCCAACCTGCAATACGCTTCATTTCGGCTTCCTTCATACCTCGCGATGTCAGTGCTGGGGTCCCAATCCTTAACCCTGATGTAACAAATGGAGATCGCGTCTCTCCAGGAACAGTATTCTTATTCACGGTAATCCCAGACGCCTCTAGAGCTGCCTCTGCATCCTTACCAGTCAAGTCTTCGTGACTACCCCTTAGATCAAGCAGTATTAGGTGAGTATCAGTGCCTCCACTCACTAGATGCAGGCCGAGATCATTGAGATCAGAGCCTAGAGCTTTTGCATTTGCTATTACCTGAGCTGAATAATCCTTAAACTCGGGCTTCAATGCTTCGCGCATTGCGACAGCTTTTGCTGCAATCACATGCATAAGTGGCCCGCCCTGCATACAAGGGAAGACCGACTTGTCGATTGCCTTAGCGTGCTCCTGAGGAGAAAGAATCATGCCACCACGAGGACCTCTAAGAGTCTTGTGTGTGGTGGTTGTAACCACGGCATCATGTGGCACCGGACTGGGATGGTGTCCCGTGGCAACAAGGCCTGCTATGTGGGCAATATCTACTATTAAAATCGCGTCTGTTTCTTTCGCAATTTCAGAAAAAATGTCGAAGTGGATCGTCCGCGGGTAAGCGCTTGCTCCAGCGACAATCACACTTGGGCGTTCAGCGAGAGCCTGCTCTCTCAGAGCGTCATAGTCGATTCGACCATTATCTTCTCGCACACCATAAGCAGCAACCTCAAAGAGACGCCCACTAAAATTCACAGGCGATCCGTGAGTTAGGTGGCCACCATGACTCAGATTCATCCCCAAGATTTTGTCTCCTGGGTCTAAGAATGCTAAATAGGCAGCCATGTTGGCCTGAGCACCCGAATGTGGTTGCACATTAGCATGCTCGGCACTAAAAAGCTCTTTGGCTCGTTCGCGAGCGAGTTCCTCCACAATGTCGACAAACTCGCAACCTCCATAATAGCGCTTATCAGGGAGACCTTCAGCGTACTTGTTTGTCATTACTGTCCCCATCGCTTCTAGCACTGACAGGGAAACAAAATTTTCAGAGGCTATAAGTTCGAGTCCATCCCCTTGTCTCCTAGCCTCTGAGATAATTGCATCGAAGACCTCCGGGTCACTCACTCGAAGATGATCCATCATGTCATAAGGGTCCGTTGGAGGAACATCCAGTCCAAGATATCCTAGCTGTCCTTAAGTCTGGGTCGTTTCGAATCAACATCGAGACGACCCCACGGTATAAGTAGATCATGTTCGAAGATAAGCAGCCATTCTCTGTCACGTGCTAAAGCCCAAAGCTTCCGCTTTGACTCAATCGTAACAAGCGGCTCAAGGTCATAACCCATGATCCACGGAAGAGGGATGTGGGCGGCCGTCGGACATACATCCGCAAGAAAACACGCTGTTTCTCCATCACTCTCGATCACAACCGACTGATGGAACGGAGTATGTCCAGGTGTCGGTAGCACTTTTACACCTGGGACAACCTCGGTTGCACCTTCAACAAAATCCCAAAGGCCAGCTTCCTCTATGGGATCAAAGTTTTCCCGCAAATAACTTGCCCGTATCCGTTCATTTCCACTGTGAGCGAAGTCAAACTCGCCACGCTGTACAACATAGCGGGCGTTCTGGAAAGCTGGTCGAATGTCACCCTCAGAGTCCCGGAATGTGTTACCGCCTGCGTGATCGAAGTGTAGGTGTGTACACAATACAATTCCTATATCATCTGGCATAAAGCCTGCGGCTTTTATGCCATCCTCTAACCGAGTTGGATTCCCGGCATTTTCTACGCCATAGAGCTCGTGAAATTTTTCGTTCTCCTTATTGCCGATCCCAGTATCTACAAGCACAAGTTCGTCGGGTGATTCTATAACTAGACAGCGCAGCGCGAGGGGGATCCGGTTCTGGTCATCAGAAGGAATTCGACGTTGCCAGAGAGGTTTGGGCACTACACCAAACATGGCACCCCCATCGAGCCACTGGATACCGGACTCAATAGCGTGGATTCTAATAGAACCCACTGAGATCTCCCTGGTGAGAGGTAAGTTTGAAATCCACTCTGTCATGACATCCTCAGGTCTCTCCGCTTGTAATATGGAAGCGCAAGCATAAGCTGGTGGTCAATAATTGCTTTGGCTCCACATTTAAAGGTATCAGCCTTAATGGACCCGACCGTCGATCTGACTGGCAACCCTTTACTTTCACCTGCCTTAGCTTGGGCTGTGTTTCAAGTCGACAAGGCTCTGGTTATCTGAAACGAAAGAGCTTCGAGTTCCATCACGAGATTCACATTTTCGACCGGGATAGCTTCTGGAACTTGGATCTGCACGGGAGCAAAGTTAAGAATCCCTCTGACTCCAGCATTCACGGAGCGCTCTGCGACCGACTGAGCAGCTGAAGCGGGAACAGCGAGGATCACTAAAGTCGCACCTAATTCCTCGATGAGTGACTCTAGTTCTTCAGCTGGCTGGATTACCCGTTCGCCCCATTTTTCTCCAATTTTCTCAGGATCGCTGTCGACAATGGCAACGCAATCATATCCTCGCCTCTTAAAATCAGGATACTCAAACAATGCAGAACCAATGCGTCCTGCACCGACTAGAATTACTCGCCACACTTGGTCTAGACCGAGGATTATCCTCAGACGATCCCTTAACTCATCTACATTGTAGCCCAGTCCGCGCTTACCAAAGGAACCAAAGTGAGAAAGATCTTTTCTGACCTGAGCTGCCGTGGTGTGCCCGCGCCTTGCAAGTTGCTCGCTTGAGACCGTCACTCCACCATCATCCTGAATCAATTCTAGCACTCGCAGATAGTGCGAGAGTCGGCGAACAGTTGAATCAGATATGCGTGTAGACAAAGGACCGACCAGGCAGCTCGCGGGGTATGCAGCCGCTTGTGAAAAACTTCACAAGAAAGTACGAGTAGGTGTGGCTTACGGCAACGTCCGGACGAGTCGTAGGAATGCTTCGGGAGATAGACGTTCTGGGCGGTCCGTGAGATCTATCTCGGCCCGTTCAGCTACGTCCTTAATTAGCTCTGGCGAAATGCTGAGTTCTCCGTGATCCCTTAGGATTTTCTTGAGTTGCTTTCTTCTCCATTGGAAAGCTGATCGCACGAGCCTGCGCAGGTCTAATTCTTCTTCGGGTGAAAGACGCTCAGGGTGAAATGGAACAATTCGAATCACCGCGGAATCGACCCCTGGCTTGGGCCTGAACGCGTGCCTACCGATTCCGAAAAGTATTTCCGCTCTAGCTATGCTTTGAACCCCTACAGACAAGGCCCCATATTCCTTTGACCCCACAGGAGCGGTGATTCGCTGCGCTACCTCCTTCTGAACAGTCAATACGATGCTCTTAGGACGTGGACGCTCCAGGAGACGAAAAATAATGGGTGAGGTAATGTTGTAGGGAATATTTCCTATGACATGAACTTGAGAAGGATCCTCAACTGATTCCCAGAAAGGAATCGTTAGCACATCTCCCTGGAGGACCGTCACGTCATCATGGCCTCTATATTTCTCAGACCACATTACCGCTAAATCATGATCGAGTTCTATCAGGATGAGTTTAGAGACCGCGCCCACAAGATGATGGGTTAGTGCACCACGTCCCGGTCCCACCTCCACCACCACTTCCGTAGCATCAGCGTTCAAGGCAGCCACGATCTTCTTCTGGATATTGACATCGACCAGGAAGTTTTGGCTAAGCGAGCGCTTTGGCCGACCTAAGTTGGGATCCATAATGTCCGAGGTTAAAGAGCCTCAGTCACTAACTAGGGTAGCAATGGGTTCATCCCAGCGTACGTCGAGATTGTTTTCAATCGGAGAAAAGGAAAAGAGTATCCAATTTGGTTAATTCGAAGAGAGTTCGAAGATCCTCACTAAGGCTAGCAAGGCTGAGTTCTCCTCCCTGTTCTCGAATTTTCTTCGAGAGTGTTACTAGGACGCCGAGACCAGATGAATCGATATACTCCGTGTCCGAGAAGTCAACTACAAACTGACGATCTCCTCGCTCCAATTGCTTAAGCACTTGCTCCTTGAGTAATTGTCGGTTTCCTACAATCAACCGACCTCCGATCTCAATGAGCGTTACGTTGCCCCTCTCTACAACCTTAAAACTCATGGAAGTTTTGCACCGATTGGGATTTATGTTTAGTCCTCCTTAGACCAACTAGCATAACTGGCTAACCAAGGGACCAGTACTAGAAAAACAACAGGCCTGGGAACACTTACCCAACAGAAGAAGGGGCATCACTGTCCTATTTTTTCCTTGAGACGGCGGAGGACTGGAGCAGAAACGAATCTCGACACATCACCACCGAGTGACGCGACTTCCCTAACGAGTGACGCCGATAGAAAGGAATACTCTACCTCAGGCACGAGAAACAGTGTCTCAATCTCTGGGCCAAGTTCTTGGTTCATCTGTGCCATTTGAAACTCGTAATCGAAGTCGGACACAGCCCGCAGTCCTCGAATAACCACCTGAGCACCTAGGTCACGAGCAAAATCAACAAGTAATCCGTCGAATCTACTGACTTCAACATGTTCATCCTCAGCAAAGATCTCCTGGATCAGTTCTACGCGCTCATATACATCAAACAAGTGTTCTTTGCTCTCCGTAGAGGTACTGCTAACAGCTATTACTAGTCGGTCGGTAACACGGAGAGTGCGTCGTACAAGATCCTCGTGACCCTTAGTAATCGGATCAAAAGAGCCTGGATAAATTGCGACGACAGGTCTGTGTGGGCTCATGATCAAGCAATGAAAGTCGTGAGTGCAGTATCGCCGTAACGCCTCGTGCGTGCGACATCAGTCATATCTAACTCTTCCCCCCAACGATGCTCCAACCAAAGCTCTTGCGCAAAAGGTTTTTGAAGAAAAAAAGAAACCAGACCGACTGACGCAGCAGTCCCATAGGGTGGATCAGCAAGCGCAACATCAAAAACCTTACGGTTCCCATCTAAATAATGGAACACGTCATCCTCTACAACCATGCACTTATCCCGGGCACCAAGCAATTCGATATTGGTTCGGAGAATGCGAAGAGCGCCGCGGTCTTGCTCAACAAAAATCGCAGATGAAGCCCCGCGACTTAGCGTTTCCAGTCCAAGTGCGCCTGAGCCAGAGAAAAGGTCAAGTACGGTGATTTTATCCATATTTCCACCCATCGCCGACATCCATGCCTCTCTAACCCTATCGGTCGTAGGCCTAATGCTAGTCCCCTTTAGGGAACCCAAGCGTCGTCCCTTCCAGCATCCAGAAATAATCCTCAATCGTCTTTCCTATGCACTCTGATTTCGAGGAGGCGAGCCTGCACACTGACCTTTCCCCTGAATTCATTTCGCTCAAGCTGAACCGCAACATCATATAGACCGTGGGAAAGGTTCTCAGGTGAATGCCTATCAGCCAGACCAAAGCCGATCGCTTCTAGAGCACGACCATTGCCAATCAACGTCGCCTTGATGTGATTGGCACCGACAATCTTGGTTTGCTCAAACGCCACTTCACGGATCATAAAGACAGGAGAAGCGTTACCTACACCATGTGGACCCAAGTACTTAAGCCAATGAATTAACTTTAGGTCTATCGAGGTGAGACTTATTTCAAGGTCCACCAACAACTCTGGATGCAATTCATCCATAAAGAATCGCCGGCTAGCAGCAGTATTGAAGGCCTCGCACAAATCAGGCAGGGATTCCCGGGCCACATCCATTCCCGCGGCTTGCTCGTGACCACCGAAGCGGATTAAGTACTCCGAACATTCCTTCAATGCCTCAAAAAGGTTGAATCCATCAATTGAACGCCCACTTCCGCGACCTGTTTCTCCATCTAGAGCAATTACTAGAACTGGACGCTGGATCTTTTCCACGATTCTGGTAGCTACAATACCAAGCACTCCAGGATGCCATCCATCGCGAGCTAGAACAACGCCCATGTCACGACTCAGGTCATAATCGCGTTCGAGTAGCTCTAAGGCTTCGTCAAAAGTCCGCTGATCTTCTGTTCTTCGTTCTTGATTGGTCTGATCAAGTTTTCTTGCTAGTAAAAGAGCTTCAGAAGAATTGTCAGTTAGCAGAAGCTGGAGGGCGTCTGTAGTCTCACCAACCCGACCAGCAGAATTAATCCTTGGTGCAATTACAAAGCCGATCTCTCTTTCTGTAATGTCCTGGCCTGAAATATTTGTAACATCGAGGAGGGCCCGTATCCCAGGAACGATAGTGTGGGCGAAACGGCGCAGACCGAAGTGCACTAAGCTCCGGTTTTCTCCGCAGAGAGGAACCATGTCTGCCACTGTGGCGAGAGCAACTAGGTCAAGGTATTCGATGAGTGGTTCAGGGTCCTTACCAGCTGCTGTCGCGACTAGTTCACAGATCTTATAAGCCAGTGCAGTACCACAAAGCCCCTTGTTTGGATACGGGCAATCTGGCCTTAATGGGTTTACCACTGCGGTTGCATTAGGAAGT
>CAWVZF010000068.1:0-10854 GCA_963934665.1 uncultured bacterium
TCCACTGGTATGATGGGGGACTCATGCCGAAGCGCCCGAAACATCTTCCGGATGGCGTGCCTCTTAACCGTGAGGGTGGAGTGATCTTTGTAGGTGAGCGAGGAATCCTAATGCACGAAACCTATGGCGGGAGCCCCCAGATTTTTCCGGAAGTACTAATGGAACAGGCGGCCTCGACTCCTCAGACTTTTGCTCGCATTGCAGACAGTCATGAGATGAACTGGGTGAATGCTTGCAAGGGACAAGGAGAGGCGACCTGTCCGTTTTCTTACGCCGCGCCACTTACGGAGGTCATGCTTCTAGGGCTCGTGGCCCTAAGAACTGGCCAAGGTTTCAAGATCGAATACGACGCTGACAATATGAGAGTGACTAACTCCGAGCAGGCGAATACATACCTGACACGGGAGTACCGAAAAGGCTGGGAATTGTGATCGATCGCCCACTCTTGCTAGGAGTTGTTCTGGTTTTTCTGTTTTCTCCACTCTCGGCACAGGAGCACAACAGGCTCACAGCAGCCGAAACAGCGGCTGGATGGCAGCTTTTATTTGATGGCAATTCTCTTGAGGGATGGCGTGGATACAACAGCGAGTTCATGCCCACTGGATGGTCTGTAGAGAACGGTATGCTGATTCGCACAGGTCCAGGTGGGGACATCATCACAGAACAGCAATTTGGTGACTTCGAGCTTTCCCTTGAATGGTTAGTTGGGCCAGGCGGGAATAGTGGCATCTTATTTCGGGCAGTTGAGGGTCAGGAAGAGGTGTACCACGGTGCGCCCGAGATGCAGATTCTAGATGATGCTGGCCACCCTGATGGCCGAAGTCCACTGACAAGTGCCGGTTCAAATTATGGACTCCATGGTGTGCCGCGTGGCATCGTTAAGTCGGCAGGCGAGTGGAATATTTCTCGCATTATTGTTGTGAATAACCAGGTCGAACACTGGTTGAACGGCGATAAAGTCGTCGCATATGAACTCGGAAGTACGGATTGGCTGCAGCGGGTGGCGAACAGCAAGTTTGCCCAGTGGCCAGCATACGGCCAAGCTTCTCATGGCCATATTGGGATCCAAGATCACGGAGATCGGGTTTCTTTCCGTAACTTGAAGGTCAGAGAGATCAATTGATGGACCGACGCAGCTTTATAGCAACCATGCCCGCGATTGGATTCTTAGGGTCAAAGCCCGGAGGACTACCTGTTGGTGAGGAGGGTTTGCTGCCAGGGCGATCGCTAGTTGTGGAAGAGATTGGAATCCAATTGTATACGCTCCGTGTGCCGCTTTCCGAAGATGTTGCCGGAACGCTGGCCCAGGTTGCAGAGATCGGCTACCAAACTGTGGAGTTCGCAGGGCTTTATGGGCTCACCCCTGGAGAAATGCGCACAACAATGGATGCCGTTGGGTTGCGGGCAGTATCAAGCCATGCAGGAGTGAGTGACATTCGTGGTGACTGGGCTTCTTTTCTCGAAGGAGCGCAGCAATTAGGCCAAGATTTCATTTTTGTTCCCTCAATTCCGGAATCCGAGCGTACCCCTGAAGGACTTCGTAAACTGGCCGAGGACTTCAATCGGGCTGGTGAAATAGCTGGCTCGGGCGGGCTCCATTTCGGCTACCATAATCATGCCTGGGAGTTTGCGGCACTGCCAGACGGTACAGTCCCGATGGACCTGCTCTTGGAACGCACCGAGCCACGACTTGTTGATTGGCAGATGGATATATTCTGGGTAGTGGATGGTGGCGGGGACCCGATGGCTTATCTCGAGAGTCAAGCTGGTCGAGTTACAAGCGTTCATGTGAAGGACCGTACACCAGACGGACGGATGGTGGATGTTGGCAAAGGGGTGATTGATTTTGCAACCATCCTGCCGCGTGCTGAGGAGCTAGGTATGCTCCACGCGTTTGTAGAGCATGATACACCGGATGCTCCGATCGAGAGTGTTCGCTACAGCTTCAATGCCCTTAGTGCCCTAAAGCTTTAAAGACGTCCAGGGAGATCCGAGGGCTTGCGGTTACCCTGATCGCTCCGCGTGACGGAATCGAACGTGGCGCCTAGGTTGTTCATCCCGGAGAGCAAATAGGTCAAGTTCTGGAGACTATATCATGTCGGTCAGCAATAAGGTCACACATGTACTGATCACCCTTATGTTCGTTGCCTTTCTCTGGCCTATGGCCATAGACGCGCAGGGGCGTGGTGGTGGCCGTCCGAGTCCTGCGGATAGTAGGAATCTTAGAGGCGTGCTTGGGGGTGTCCCGATGACAGCGGCTGACAGCGCAATCAAGGAAGTCGTCGACCTCCTCGATTTCGAAAGCTACAAATCACTGATTCGCGGACTGACAGAATTTGGCGATCGTGAGCAAGGCACACCGCGAAATGCGGCGGCGGTCGACTGGATTGAACAGACACTGCAGGGTTGGGGTTATCAGACGGATCGTATCTACTATGACTACATGCCGCGTGGATCTGATGTCACCGAACCACGTGAGGAGGTCTATGCGACACTCGTCGGTGCTAGCTCTCCTGGTGAGATGTACATTTTGGGGGGGCATATGGATGGGCGGGGTGGTGGTCAGGCTGCGAATGATGACGCTTCCGGAACCGCACTTGTCATGGAGATTGCTCGAGCGCTGGCTTCCTCGGGAGTGACTAGTGCTCGTTCGATTCGGTTTGCGCTGTGGAACAATGAGGAAACCGGGTTAAACGGAGCCCGCGCATATGTTGAGCAGCGGCAAGGCTTGCAGGGAATCGAGGAGCCTGCGGGTTCGGGTAATTACCCAGAACCCAGGTGGTTGGGCATGGTTCAACACGACATGATGCTTTGGGATCATGGGAATCCAGTAACGCACAATCAGGCACTCGATGCTGATGTTGATATCGAATTCCAGCTGAACTCGGAGATGGCTGATGCCTCCGCGCAGCTGGCGCTCGCACTTCTCAATGCGAACCGGATGTTTGCTACGCACTATCCGGCAGTCATGAGTAATGCCATGAGCAACACAGACTCTGGCCCATTCCAGGACATCGTTGCTGCTGTGAGTCTGCGTGAGAACCGTCGGCTCTACGAGACTGGTAACCGCGCCAATCCACACTGGCATCAACCGACGGACTTATTCGTAACTTTCTCAGATGATGATTTTCGTCTGGGCTTCAACGCAGCCCAGACGACGCTAGGTGCGATTGCAAGACTCGTGGAAGCGAGGGTAGAGCGCTAGCAAGATTACTTTGCGGTCGACCGGGCAGCGACGGGGTGACCTGAATCTTAGACCGAGAAGGTTGAGTAGCCGACCAGCTTGATGGAGGGTAAGTGACGCTGAAGGCGCAAGACGAGTACGACGCCATTATAGTCGGTTCGGGTGCGGCGGGTGGCATGTGTGCATATGTGCTTGCCTGTTCTGGGGTCAAGGTGCTTATGCTTGAGGCAGGGCGTGATTACGACCCGGTTTCTGAGACTCCGATGTTTCAGCTTCCCTTCGATGCACCGCTACGAGCAGCAGGAACCCCTGAAAAGCCCTTTGGGTTCTATGACGCGACAGTTGACGGTGGCTGGCGTGTACCGGGGGAGCCCTACTCGAGTGCTGAAGGCACAGACTTCTTGTGGTGGCGGGCACGGATGCTGGGAGGTCGGACGAACCATTGGGGTCGAATATCACTTCGCATGGGTGAGTACGATTTCAAGCCACACTCGCGTGACGGACTCGGGTTTGATTGGCCGATGTCCTATGAGGACGTTGCACCATATTACGATAAGACGGAGGCCTTGATCGGCGTTTATGGGTCAAACGAAGGACTTGAAAATACGCCGAACTCCTCTCCAGGGGTGTTGCTACCTCCTCCGGCGCCAAGAGCGGAAGAGCTGCTCACCCAGAAGGTTTGTCGTGAGAGGCTGGATATCCCCGTAGTCCCAGCCCATTTGGCCATCCTGACTCAGCCACTTGAGGCCGACCGAATTGCGCGTATGCTCTGGCCGAACAATGAGATGGCTCGGCGTGTGACTGCAGAATCGATGCGTGCTAGAGCTGCGTGCTATTACGCGACTCCTTGCGGTCGCGGATGCTCAATTAAGGCGAACTTTCAATCACCGACGGTGCTGCTGCCACCAGCAACAGCGACAGGCAATCTCGATATCATCACAAATGCGATGGTGCGTGAGGTCACAGTCGACACGAATGGGCGAGCGACTGGAGTCCACTACATCGACAAGGATACACGGCTTGAGGAGCACGTGAGTGCCCGTGTCGTAATCCTCACAGCAAGCGCATGTGAGTCGGCACGCATTCTTCTCAACTCAAAGAGCTCTCTTTTTCCGGACGGACTCGGTAACGGAAATGGACTTGTTGGTAAGTATCTGATGGATACTGTAGGTGCTGGTGTGCAGGGTCAGATTCCAGCGCTTGAGAATATGCCCCCGCATAACGCTGATGGTGCCTCAGCGATGCACCTCTATATGCCCTGGTGGCTCTATCAAGATCAGGCTCGAGGCCAACTCGACTTTGCTCGTGGCTACCACATCGAGTTTGGTGGCGGTCGGAAGATGCCCGGATTTGGTTCTTTCGGAGGGATCGAGCCTCTTACCATGGGCTCTTATGGCCAGAGCTTCAAGGAAGATTGTCGTCGCTACTACGGGTCTTTCCTTGGCTTTGCCGGTCGTGGTGAGATGATCCCGAACGATGACTGCTACTGTGAGATTGATTCCGAGCAAGTCGATGAATGGGGGATTCCTACGCTACGCTTTCATTGGACATGGTCGGACCATGAGCTTAACCAAGCACGGCACATGCAGCAGACATTCGGGGAGATCGTTGAAACAATGGGCGGACACGTGCTTAGCACCATAAATGAGGACGGAGCAGATGCCATAGCGAAGCCGGGAGAGATCATTCATGAAGTGGGTGGCGTAATAATGGGAAACGATCCATCTCGCTCGGTTCTCAATGAATTTTGCCAGTCATGGGAAGTCGACAATCTCTTCGTTCCCGATGGAGGTTGCTTCGTGTCGAACGCCGATAAGAATCCGACGCTTTCCATCATGGCCATCGCATGGCGCGCGGCCGACTACATTGTTGATCAGTTGAACCAGAGGAATCTCTGATGGCTAACGAATCACAGAATAGCGATCGGGATAAGCGCCCAGAAGATATTTCTAAGGATAGACTTGAGTTGCCAGTGTTGGGTGCTGTGAGCATAGATCGGCGACAGGCATTGAAGGTTATGGCAATCGCAGCTGCAACTCCGGCTCTGGTTTCATGCAAGCCTGACGAAGAAGCTTCTGAAATCTTGATGACCCCTGCTTCCACATCGAACCCTAAGGCAAGAGGAGATGCCTGGGATCCAGATCTTCTCGCACCGACGGTACTCTGGGAGCGATCATTGACCTCAGATGAGCTACAGTCCCTGGCAGTGCTTTGCGACGTGATCATTCCGGCTGATGAGCGCTCACAGTCGGCCAGTCAACTTGGCGCGCATGATTTCATAGACGAGTGGGTGAGCGCTCCCTATGAAGCAAACCAATCAGATAAAATCATCCTGCGAGAGGGTCTTGTTTGGCTCGATAGTGAAGCCGCCCGGCGATTTGGTGAGGGAATGCGTTTCAGAGAACTCACACCGGATCAACGCATAGCGATTTGTGATGAAATCTGTTATCTGCCGAATACCCGCTCTGAACTCGAGGCTGCGGCTCTATTTTTTGATAAAGTCCGAGATCTGACTTCCACAGCGTTCTGGACGACACCCGAGGGTATGGAGGATCTGCAATACGTGGGTAATGTCCCTCTACCACGCTGGGATCCACCACCACCGGAAGTTCTCCGACACATTGGGCTGGAATAAGATGACTTACTGGCACACAACACCCGCATCATTCACACCGGATCACTATGCCTGAGAATAGAAGTACTGAATCAGGAGCGAGCATCGATTCTTCGAGACTCTTTATAGGTAGCTGCGTTGCTTTGATCGCGACATCGGTCGCATTCGCCACTGTAGGTGCGATCATGCTTTCGCTTAAGCGTGAGTTTGTGCTAACGAACGAAGAAGTAGGATGGATCGGAGGTGCTGCACTATGGGGCTTTGCCGTATCGCAACTCTTGTTTGCTCCATTCGCGGATACGCTTGGTATGCGTTTCTTGTTGAGGCTCTCGTTCGTCGGGCATTTTCTAGGAGTGCTCACGATGATCATCGCTGGGGGCTTCTGGGCTCTCTTCATTGGTGCCCTAGTGATCGCAATGGCCAACGGTCTTGTTGAGGCTGCTTGTAATCCTCTTGTCGCCGTGCTTTATCCGGATAATAAAACGGTAAAGCTCAATCAGTTTCATGTATGGTTCCCCGGCGGAGCTGTTCTTGGTGGACTCGCCGCATATGGACTCGATAAGGGAGGAGTGACAAGCTGGGAGTGGCAAATTGGACTCGTTTTGATCCCGACCCTGATTTATGGGGTGCTCCTGCTACGGGAACCATTTCCCGAAACAGAAGGTGTCCAAGCGGGGATAGGTATGGGTGAGATGTTTCGAGCGGCGCTCGCCACACCCTTCATGTGGGTAATGCTTATCGCGATGGCGATGACAGCATCGATCGAACTCGGTCCAAACCGCTGGGTACCGGCTGTGGTTGAGGCTGGTGGGATGCCCGGGATTTTGGTTCTTGTATGGATTAGCGGGTTGATGGCTGTACTGCGTTATAAAGCGGGCCCTGTGGTGCATAGCCTTTCACCGACTGGGATCTTGGTTTTATCAGCGCTCGTCTCCGGCATTGGCCTCCTTTGGTTGAGCTATGTAAGCACATTGGTAATGACTTTCGCAGCTGCAACGGTATTTGCGATTGGGGTTTGCTACTTCTGGCCCACCATGCTTGGTGTGGTGTCAGAACGTGTTCCGAGGAGTGGCGCTCTTGGGTTGGGACTGATGGGTACTGTTGGAATGGCCACGGTTGGCCTTGTTACAGCACCACAGATGGGAAAGATCGCTGACGAGTACGCGCACGATCAGATTCCGGTAGAGCAGGTGGTCGAATTACTCCAGCAGGCTGAGACAGGGCTTACCGGTGGAGCTGAAAATGACGTTCAGTCTGCCAGGTTGGCAGCGGCTGAGGTTCTAGAGACATTCGGCACGAGTGGTGCACTGCCATATCCTGGCACAGCGAACAGTCTCAGGGCCCTCATTAATTCTGATGCTAACGAGATGCTTGTAGCAGAGGCTCAGGCGATCCTCGGCCCAGCAGACAACTATGGTGGTAAGATCTCATTTCGTTTCGTAGTACCCCTTTGCGCTATCCTGCTGCTGCTTTTCAGCGTTATGTATGCCCAAGATCGTCGAGTTGGGGGTTACAGGATCCAGAGGATTGAGGGATCCGCGTGACCATACGTTATGGGATGGTTGGAGGGGGTCCTGGTGCTTTTATCGGGCAGGTCCACCGGATGGCCGCTGCACTCGATGGCGGTTATCAACTAATAGCGGGAGCCTTCTCATCTGATCCGGCTAAATCAAAAGAGACTGCGCGGGACCTGGGTCTCGATCCCAGTCGAGCATACGACTCCTATGAGGAGATGGCTGAGTCAGAATATGCACTACCAGAAGGTGACCGGATTGAGCTTGTGTCGATTGTTACACCGAACCACCTACACCATGACGTGGCGAGTACTTTTCTGCGAAAAGGTATCCACGTGATCTGCGACAAGCCGATGACAACTACAGTAGAGGATGCTGAAGATCTTTGTGGTCTAGCAGCTAAGCATAGCTGCCTATTCGCGGTGACCCATAGTTACACTGGATACCCGATCGTGAAGGAAGCCCGCGAGCGAGTGCGGGCAGGAGAACTCGGAGAGATCCGGAAGGTTGTGGTCGAGTACAGCCAGGGGTGGCTGTCCACGCCCTTGGAAACCGAAGGGCATAAGCAGGCAGAGTGGCGTACAGATCCTGATCAAGCGGGTATTTCTTCAGCCTTGGGCGATATTGGGTCGCATGCCCATAATCTGGTCCGGTATGTCACTGGGTTAGAGGTGCAGCGTCTTTTTGCGGATCTAGGTACAGTGGTCGAGGGTCGTAAACTCGAGGACGATGCCACGGTACTACTAGAACTCGAAGGGGGCGTACGGGGCCTGCTTTCGGCTTCCCAGATCTCTACTGGTGAGCGCAATAATCTCAGGCTTCGGATCTACGGCAGCAGTGGCGGTCTGGATTGGTCTCAGGAAGATCCGAATAGGCTGCGCCTGATCGAATCAGATGGGTCTGAGAGGGTTCTTTACAGGGCTGCGGGTGCCACGTCAGAACGTGCGCGAGCACATACCAGGCTCCCAGGCGGCCATCCGGAAGGTTTGATAGAGGCTTTCGCGAACATCTACAGGAATGTCGCCGGCAGCTTAAGCAGTGATGGCACAGTACGCCCGTTCGCGGACGACTTTCCCACAGTGCAGGACGGAGCACACGGGGTCTACTTCATCCATAAGGCACTGGAAAGCTACCGTCTGGGCGGTTGGGTCGATGCATTGTATTCACCACCTGGAGTATAGCATGAGTGACACTTACTTCTGCGCCTATATCAGAGAAGATTCATGAGTCGACCGGTTACGCTATTCACTGGTCAATGGGCTGATCTTCCGCTCACAGAGCTTGCAGAGAAAGCAGCCACCTGGGGCTACGATGGTCTCGAGCTAGCTTGTTGGGGAGATCATTTGGATGTTTTACGTGCGGCGGAAGATCCGGACTACTGCCTAGCCCAAAGAGAAATGCTTCAGTCTCATGGACTTGATGTTTGGGCAATCAGCAATCATTTGGTAGGACAGGCTGTTTGCGACCGGATTGACGAACGCCATCAATCGATTCTGCCTTCACGGGTATGGGGTGATGGGGATCCTGAGGGTGTCCGCACGCGTGCGGCAGAGGAGATGAAACTGACGGCTCAGGCTGCTGCAAACCTTGGGGTAACCGTGGTCAACGGGTTCACAGGAAGTTCCATCTGGCACCTACTTTACTCATTTCCTCCTGTCTCGGATGAGATGATCACAGCGGGATTCACTGATTTTGCGGACCGATGGAACCCGATTTTGGATGTTTTTGACGAGGTGGAAGTTCGCTTCGCTCTGGAAGTGCACCCTACCGAGATAGCATTCGATATCGTGACTGCCGAGAGAGCACTGGACGCATTAGGAAATCGCTCGGCATTCGGGTTCAATTATGATCCGAGTCATCTTGCATACCAGGGGGTCGACTGTGTGGATTTCATCCTTCGTTTCGGCTCGAGAATCTATCACACCCATATGAAAGATGTCTGGTGGTCTGACCACCCCAAGCCTTCAGGAGTTTTTGGTGGCCATCTTCCTTTTGGTCATGCTGACCGGTACTGGGATTTTCGTTCTTTAGGGAGGGGCTACGTTCCCTTCGAAGAGGTTGTTAGAGCTCTGAACCGCGTCGGCTATGAAGGCCCTCTCTCCGTGGAATGGGAAGATGCAGGGATGGAACGTGAACATGGTGCTGCCGAAGCATGTGACTTTGTTAAGGCCCTAGAGTTCCCGAGATCTGAAACAGCTTTCGACTCAGCTTTTTCTGATGGCTCTTAGTCCACGCCAAGCTCTGAAAAGAGTGCCTGCAGAGAATCACGCATCGCATTGTGTTCTAGGATGACAGTCCGGCAGGAAGCTTCAGCTACGCGCAGTTGTCGCTCCCGCTCCTCCCACGTACTTGCAGTATCGTTATACATATTGAAAGTGCCCAGGTAGGTCTCATAACGATCCTGGGGCACACCGCGTTCATCGAGTGCCTCAAAGCTGTCTACGCGAGCTCGAAGCGCATCGAGTCGGGCTCGGAGTTCCACAAGCTCGGTTTCGCCAGCAACGATCGATCGCTGACACCGCTCGGCCGTTGCACGTGCTCGATATAACTCTTCGCGAAGGCGTTCCACTTCCTGGGCCGCGCGTTCCTGTTCGATAATCCGCCTGCCTCCGACCAAGAGAATGGCGCCAGAACTCAAGATCAGCACTGCACCGATCACAGATTTGACCAGGGTATTCAAGAGATCACTGTTCCTGTACGGTGAAGCTGAACATCATGCCTGCACTCAAGTGTTCAGCGATGTGACAGTGAAGCATCCACTCACCGGGATTCGACATCTCAACGAGCAGGTCCATCGAAGATCCTACTGGCACGATGGCAGTGTCTTTCCAGGCAAGGTTCTGATTTTCAGCACCATCCATCGCGGTGACGAGAAAGCGTTGGCCATGGATATGGATTGGATGATTCATCGGATGGAACGAATCGGGTGAATTGAAAATTCGCATCTTGACCAGATCGCCTACCTTGAAGTTCCAGTCAATATCAGCGTTTTCAGCGCCTGTATCCCGGTCTTTGAGAATCCAGGTTACCTGATCTCCGGTAGAAAGCCAGTTCATAACTGGCATCGCGTCATTCCATTCCATTGGAGGGAAGAAAAGCGTATCTGCTTCCATGGAAAGCACGATGGCTGGGGGAAGATCTTGAACACGGAGGGTTGCTTCGAGCTCGTAGTCTGGCTCACGATTCAAATGAGGACGGTACGGCTCGAGCTCAGCTGCTATTTCATCGTGTACCCGCAGAGAATCGAAGCTATCCGAGATACCAGGCGCAGCTGTCTCTGTGGAAACAGTCACAATCGACAAAGTATCAACATGTGGGTAAAACTCGCCCCGGAAGTGATTGATGGCCTGAATACTATTGGCAATCAAGGTAGTTCCCGGCTCTTCGAACCTAACGTCAACCACGTATCGTTCCGCAGGTGCTATCACAACTGATTCAACCCAAACCTCCCGCTCGAAACGTCCAACATCAGACGCGATGAGTTTCACCTGCGCTCCACCGAATGTGACATTAAATGTTCTGGAATTTGCCACATTGGTGAG
>CAWVZF010000069.1:0-10845 GCA_963934665.1 uncultured bacterium
AGACCGGCACGCAGGCCAAAGTTATCCGTGAGCTTGTAATCCAAATATGCAAATTCTAACGATGCGGATCCTTTGAGGCCTGTAGAACCGTGTTCGATCTCGATCTCTGAATTGAAGAGCACTTTATCGCTGAACTTATAGCCGACATAAATGATTCCTCGGTATGCATCGAGTTTGGCGGTTTTTCCAGAAGCATCACCATTTTCTTTAGTTCCAGCATAGGTCTGATAGAGAACCTCTCCGTAACCCCCAATTGAGACACCCTGATTGATTGTGTAGACCTTTCCCGCTGCGGGAGCCATGCCGAAGGCGCCCCTTTGTGCTGGATCGACTACTTCTGTTCCGAGGGTGAGTGTCTCAAGATCTCTTGTTATCGCTTCGATTTGTCTTTCGAGTTCACTGATTCGAGTTGAATCGTCTTGTGCTTGAGCCTCAATAGGTTGTCCGTGCGTTAACAGCCCAATTGCGAGCAAGATGAATGCGGTAAAGTTGTAGTAGAAGGACATTGAAATTTGGCTAGTCTCTTGGACTGTAAATAAGGAGTTCCTGCATCTTGTCATTCGTGTGGATGGCGGTTGCTCTTCCAGGAACCTCGCGATGGTAAGCCACTTCGGATGTTCGACTCTTAGGTGGTTGTTCCTGGAAGAGCACGCCGATCTTTTCCAGCTCTTCGGCTAGTTGCATGCCTTGTTCTGGACCGAGCACGAATAGCGCGGTTGATAGTACATCAGCGATGAGCGGGTCCTCTGCCACGACTGTGACAACACCCCAATCGATGGCAGGTTGCCCATTTCGCGGATCAAGAATGTGCCCTAATCGTTTCTGGTTAATCACAACTGCTCGCTCAGAGAGCCCGCTGGTTGCTACTGAGGTATTTTTGACAATGACGCTGCTATTTGATTTGGTCCGCTCACCTGGATTGGGGATGTCGATTTGCTGAGAAGCATCACCAACGACAACTAATTGACCTCCGAGATCAATAATCCCTGAAACCGCTCTTGCCCTGAGGGTGTCGGCTGCAAGGCGAAGCGCGATCCCTTTCCCAAATCCCCCTGCATCAATCCAAGCATTGGGGTGAAGGCGCATAATCTCATTTTCATCGGAGTTCAGTTGGAAGCTTCTAGCTTCAGCAGCTGAGAGAGCATTTTCTAGTTCCCCTTGAGTTGGCCTTTTCCCATGACCACGAAGGTCCCAGGCATCGATCAGTGCACCGACAATGGGGTTGAAAGCCCCTCTGGTTTTTGCACTCAACTGATCTAGCTCAGCAAGCCATCCTGCAACTTCGGGATGCAGGGTAGTGGGGATACCTATTGGTAGCCGATTGATTTTGCTCAACTCACTCTCTGGGATCCATGTCGAGAGCAATGCTTCAACCCTGGCAATCTCTTTCAATACAGCGTCACTGGCCGCCATGGCTTCAGCACGATCTTCAGCGTAGACCTGAACGGTTGCACGAGT
Organism: uncultured bacterium; assembly: GCA_963934665.1. Classification (GTDB taxonomy): domain Bacteria; phylum Gemmatimonadota; class Gemmatimonadetes; order Longimicrobiales; family Gaopeijiaceae; genus UBA1142. Next base: position 1,459 of record CAWVZF010000069.1, read on the forward strand.
CCCCATTAGCATTGACGTGCGTTGTACTTCAGCGGTGCGTTCCTGAGCGATCACGAGTGTAGTCAGGCCAGGTGAACCGAGTATGAACAAACAGAAAAGTCCGCGGCCTGCAGCTGCCTTCCAGTGGCGTGCAGTCCGGTTTTGCGTGCAAAAGAAGGGGATCATTATGAGATTGAAACTCATTCCTGAAAGAGATTGAAACTCATTCTCAAGTAGCGAGATGATAAAACGGGGTCCTCGCTAAGTCAACTGCGGGTTTGGTACTAGATTTCCAGTCCGTGGAGGAGGGTGTTTGCTCTAGTAAGGATCAGAGAAGAAGGACTGGACTGCGGGCTTGATTGAGCGGGGTTGATCTTGCGGAGTTGAGATGAAACGGTCACGATGGCGTGCTCGGGGGGAGAGTATATATCCTCGGATGTCGCATCATTGCTTGGAGAAGGATGTTATGAGATATGAGAAGGGTTTGCGGTGGAGTCACTTGGATTGGGTGAATGCGTTTGTATTCGCTTTAATCGGGTTACTGACTTTGCCGGTGGCTGGCGCTGCGCAGTTGACCGGGGTAGAGAACGGAAATTGGACCTACCTTGGTGGTGACGCAGGCAATGCGCGTTATACGCACGGTGACGAAATAACAGCCTCGAATTTCGGGGATTTGGAAGTTGCTTGGATTTGGGACAATTCGAGTTTCGGGCCTAGCACGCATGGCAATACCGCCACCCCCACATACATCGATGGGTTGTTGATTACTGTCACCAACGACCGTCGCCATGTAATCGCGCTTGACCCGGTGACGGGCTTACTGAAGTGGACTTTTACCGAGCCAAATACCTTTCGTTATGAGTACTCAATGCGGAAAGGGTATGGGAAAGGAGTTGCTTACGGTGAGGTCGACGGTCGCGGTGTAATCTTCATCACCACTCCGGGATTTTTCCTCCATGCACTGGACGCCCAGACCGGCCAGCCCTTAGAAGGTTGGGGTGAAGGGGTGCCGATCGATGGTTTCCCAGCTTCAGGTAGTGTGGATCTCGTAGCAGATCTTATTGAAGGTTGGGCTCCATGGGAGAATTGGGATCAACCTTATGATCCTTATCAGGGGATCCCCCTTGAGATCGGGTATATCACGAGCTCAGCGCCTCCAATCGTAGTCAATGACGTTGTGGTAGTAGGGAACTCAGCGGAACAGGGATACAACCAGACTAGAACAGAGATGGTGCCTGGTGACATTCTCGCGTATGACGCTGGCACGGGTGACTTCAAGTGGAAATTCAACGTGATACCGCGTCCAGGTGAATTTGGTCACGAGACGTGGACAAATGATGCCTGGCAATACACGGGTGATATTTCTTCTTGGGCACCGATGTCTGCTGATCCAGAGTTGGGGCTCGTATACATCGTCACAAATGGACCGACAATCGATTACTACGGTGGGTTCCATCCAGGTGACAACCTCTACAGTACCAGCGTGATTGCTATCGATGTCGAGACTGGTGAGCGGGAGTGGCACTACCAGTTTGTTCATCACGATATATGGAATTACGACACGCCTATGGGGCCCGTACTGATGGACGTCACGGTTGATGGAGAACGAATCCCAGGTTTCTTCCAGGCCACAAAGCAAGCGTTTGTATATGCGCTTGATAGAAGAACGGGTGAGCCTATATGGCCGATACCGGAAGTCGAGGTTCCTCAATCACTGGTGCCAGGTGAGATGCTTTCGCCGACCCAGCCGTTCCCGACTAAACCGGCTCCTTTTGACCTTCAGGGTCGCACCGAAGATCACCTCATTGACTACACGCCTGAGATCAGGCAAATGGCCTTGCAGATTGCCCAGGAGAACAACTCGTTTGCCCCGTTGTTTAACCCACCGACGCACGTGGGTAACCCAGCAGGCGCAGCAAGGGTATGTCCTGGAGGCGCAGGAGGCGCAAACATCACTGGCCCAGCGGTGGCAGATCCAATGACGGGCATGATGTATGTCACCTCACAATCGGCTTGTGGAACAGCATACTTAATGGCTGGTGCTGAGTCGCCGATGGATGAGCGGCTTCAGACAGGGACAATCCGTTCAGATTGGGCGCGGGCCATGGGTGGTGGTCGAGGTGGTGGCTCCGGAAGAGAGAACATTGATGGTCTCTCGATTTGGAAAGGTCCAGTCGGCCGGATCACGGCGATTGACATGAATACGGGTGAGCACGCTTGGATGATCCCTAATGGTGACGCTCGCCAAGCGCAGCAGGATGAGATACGGAACCACCCTCTGCTTCAGGGAGTCCCAGGAGTTCGGACAAACCGAGGCCGGTCAGGACACTCAGTGATGGTGGTAACACCAAACCTGCTTTTCGCTTCTGGTCAGACCGCTGATGATGAGTGGAAACTGTTTGCTCTAGATAAGAGAACTGGAGAACGGGTTGGTGCGGTTCCGATACCTGGATCCACACGATATGGGTTGTCCAGTTGGGTTCATGAAGGCAAACAATACATAATTATCCAGCTAAACAGCGGATTGGCAGCTCTGGCTTTACCTTAAGGCCTAGCGCTCAGTAACAAGAATCCCTCGGGGCCTTTCTGGTCCCGAGGGATTCTTTTAGTGATCAACTCTGAGAGAGGGGATTATAGGGATACATCCGGAGTCTAGTTTCGTATTCTTTCCGCCTCACGTTCCTCTGCCCTCGCACCTCTCAGTACATTTTCGAGTGAGTAGTTGCCCTCATGGCAGGCGTACTCATAAACCAAGCCGTCCAACCTTCTGAAGGGAACTTCACCACCCCACTCACTCTCATACGAATCGGGGTCGATTACGGTGAATTCATAATTGAGCGTGAACTCACTTGCTCGTGTGAAACGCTCAATCACTTTGAAATTTTCTGATCCTGTCGGAACGAGCCACGAGTAGGCGGTAACTTGTTCAATTGGAAGGTTCGTGGTTTCAACGACTAGTGTGTCACCTTCCCAGCGGCCCCATGAGTTTCCCATCCAGGGGCGAATGTGTTCTGGCAAAACCTGCCTGGTCTGACTGAGTGGTATGATTCTCACATCATGAACCATTTCAGTCATGATCATGATGTGGCTGGGGGTTTGTACAATGGTGTAATTGTTGTTGTAGAAATAGTTGGGGAGCATCGGTGGCCCTCCATTGGAACCGAAGGACATCAGACAACGTTCGGGTAGAGGTCGGTTCTCCGGATTATCGAATTCTCCGAATTGTCGGTTACGTACAAACGTATCCCCGATACGGCGTTGTGCTGCGGATGTCAGAGCAGGGATTTGACCATCCTCAGGGGACGTTACCAGCGAACTCCTGTGTTCTCCGTTAAAGATCGCAACACGATCGCCTGCATCGACCCAGAACTGGTTATAACCACCTGTTCCACCAGAAGCTGCATCAAAAAGTAAATTCCCGGAGAATACGCCCCCAGCGGGTGGAGCTTCACGGTCCGGGTCACTATCCGCATAACTTTCCTCAAGGAATTCCTGACGTCCCCCCTCTATCGCAGCAACCTGTTCAGGCGTAAGCACAGGTCCTACTCCGCTCGGTCGTTGGACAGGAGTGATCGTCGCGTTCGTCCAGTTGCCTTGTATATCAGGATGCCCTTCTGGTGTTCTTAGCAGAACCCATTGCGATCTATTTTCGGCCTGTGCCACTAATGCCACTGGGGCAGTGGATGCGAGAATCGCAAATCCTATAACCACCAAGGTGATTGTTCGGGCAGGTTGAACGCTCATACTGCCTCCTCCAACGTCAGATAAGTTGATTGCGAATATATTGCTATGAATCAGCGATCTGAAATCTGTTACCACCGAATCAATGAGGCCAGCGTACTCCAGGAACCTTCTAGCTATCGTCCGGAGTTAAGCGGACAAGCATTTTCCCAAGGTTGTCACCCTTGAATAGACCGATAAAGGCCTTCGGGGCGTTTTCGATACCATCGTGCAGTGTCTCAGGGTGCTTGATGTTCCCATCCGCGATCCAAGAGCCCATATCGCGAGCAAAATCAGGGAACCGATCGTAGTGATCAGTGACGATGAATCCCTTCCATAGCAACCTCTTGGTGACAACCTGAAATAGGTTTTTTGGTCCAGGTGGAGGTTCGGTCGCGTTGTAGTTAGAGATGCTACCACAAGCGATGATAGACCCGTGGTCGTTCATTCTCCACAGTGCCGCTTCTAGGTGCTCTCCTCCCACGTTATCAAAGTAAATATCAATACCGTTCGGGCATGCTTCCACGAGAGTGCGGCGGAGATTCTCAACCTCCTTATAATTCAGGGCTACATCTACTCCTGCCTCTTCAGTAAGCCACTCCAGTTTTTCAGGAGTGCCCACGCTCCCCACGACAGTGCATCCTTTTAATTTGGCAATTTGGCATACCAGTGATCCGACTGCTCCTGCTGCTCCCGAAACAAAAACCGTTTGTTCTGGCTGTGGTTTTCCGATGTCCAACAACCCTACGTATGCGGTAAGGCCCGGCATCCCTAAAGCACCGAGGTAGCTAGATAATGGTGCAATTGTTCCGTCAATCTTTTGGTGTTCAGATCCATCGGAAACGTAGGCTTCTCTCCATCCATTCATGCTCAGGACCTGGTCTCCAGGCAGAAACCTGTCATTTGCTGAGGTCACGACTTCTCCGACAGCTCCCCCGGAAAGTACCACACCAACTTCAAAGGGCTCTATGTAGCTTTTTCGTTCAATCATGCGGCCGCGCATGTATGGATCGACGGACATATAGAGATTTCGGACCAAAATCTCTCCTGGTGACGGGTCATGTAATTCCACTTCCGCCAATTCGAAGTCAGATTCTGTTGGTATCCCGACGGGTCGCCTCTTCAGGCGTATTTCGCGACTAATATGCTTGCGCACAGGGGTCTCCTGACGACTGGAATGGTTGGGCACGGTCTAGAAATGTGGCCACCCGCGTTGCTGGTCGCGAATGATCCTCCCCACAGCTAGAATTGTGACCCCCTCACCTCGCGGCAAGTCCATGTGGAGCGCGATTCATGAGGCGGCGTGGCTTGCACTACCATTGACATCCGGTGTGGTGCCAGCGCCGATTGCCCGGATAGGGGATATATATCTTCAGTGGTTAACCGAAGAAGATGTGACTTCAGCGTAGTTGAGGAGGATCGAACATGAGGTTTCTAATCGCGGGCGCGTTGGCGCTCTTTCTTACTTTGCCAGCTCAAGCTCAACTCGCCTCACCCAATGAGGCTGGCGTGTCCTTTGCCCATGTACACCTGAACGTCGCTGACATAGAAGTCCACAAGAAACTTTGGGTTGATCACTTCGATGGCGTTGTGGTAGAGAAGGGGCCACTTACTACAGTGAAGATACCAGGAATGCTGGTAGTGCTTACGGCACGTGCCCCGACAGGTACCTCTGAAGGCAGTGTGATGGACCACTTTGGCTTCAAGGTACGTAACATATCCGAGGTGCTTGCAGCGTGGCGCGCAGCGGGCCTGGAGGTCCAATCAGAATTCACCGGTGCTGAAGGTTTTGACAATGCGTATCTGATTGCACCTGACGGGGTCAAGATCGAATTGCAGGAAGATGTAACGCTTCCGGTGAAAGCTCAGGCGTACCATGTCCACTTCTTTACCGGTGGACATATCGAGTTGATGGAATGGTATATCGATATGTTTTCTGCAGTCCAGCGTGCACGGGGTACACACCCGAACACGGCAGATGTGCCTGGTATCAACCTCAGCTTTAACGGCTCTCGTGGAGAGCGGGTACCCACGCAGGGCAGGGCGATTGATCACATCGGCTTCGAAGTAGAGAATCTTGAAGCGTTCTGTGAAATGCTTGAGGCCCGTGGCATCACGTTCCAAGTCCCATATAGAGAGATCGCTAGTATCGAACTTGCTATTGCCTTCTTCACGGATCCTTCGGGGGTTCGCATAGAGTTAACCGAGGGCTTCGACAAGTACTAATAGAAAGAGAAATTGAAATTGCATGTGTTGGGATGACTGCCTTACTCTGCTATCGCGGCATCCTGCTTAATAACGGCTACATGAATACAAGGATCGTCCCATGCGTCTAAAGAATTTGGTGCTCTCACTGGCTATGGCTCTTCTAGCGAGTTCGTGTTCGTCCACTGAAGAGACGCGCTCGACAGCTCCTGTGACATTCCGGGCGCACGATATCGCTGAATATCGGGGTGGATATGCGGTCGAAGTGGCTGATTTTAACAGTGATGGCCTATTGGATGTCGTAGCCAACTCAACGGGTAACCCAGAGCTTGTGTGGCACGAAAATCCTTCGTGGGAACCCCACGTGATCGTAAGTGACACGAGGGCGATCGTGAACAAGGCTATAGCCGACCTAGACGGGGACGGAATCCCGGAAGTGGCGATCCAGAGTGCGTTCGCCATGCAAGCTGCCAATAGCGAAGGGATCAACTGGATCGCGAGGAGTGGAGGGGATCCGGAAGGCGAGTGGGATACAGAGCTAATTGATCGGTTTGAAACGTCGCATCACGTCATATGGGTGGACCTAGACGGAGATGGCGAACTGGAGCTCGTGAATGCTCCACTGATCGGACCGGGGAGTCTCGCACCCACTTATGACCAGGACAGCGCTTCTGTTTTTTGGTATGGCCAAGAGAACTGGAATCGAGGAATCATCGCTGATGCGGATATCCCAGGAGTTATCCACCGTGTAAGGAAGGTTAACTGGGACACCGGTAGCCGAGATGAAGTTCTTGTCGCGAGCTTTGAGGGCATCGGTCTTTATAGGGCGCGCGGGACCGGGGATGCGATGACTTTTGAGAAGGAATTGATCTCAAGAGGGCATGTTGCGGCAGCGCCGAGACTCGGCTCAAGTGATGTTGGCAGCGGGATGAGCGATGGCCAACGGATTTTAGGTTCAGTCGAGCCTTGGCACGGGAATGAAGTCGTCGTCTACACGGAATCAGATGGTACATGGAACCGCCGTGTGATCTTTGATGGAGTAACAAGTGGTCACGAAGTTGCCGTACTAGACCTAAATGGCGATGGCCGCGTAGACATCGTTGCTAACGATAATTCACGTGTGACCAGGAATCGTCCGAACGGGACTCCGGGCGTCCATGTCTTTTTCTCACCGGAAGACCCAGCGACAGGCGAGTGGTCTTACGCACGGATTGAAAGTGAAGCGGCTATGAATGGCTGTGTCGGAGGAGACATGAATCAGGATGGCTGGACTGATCTAGTCTGCACCGGGGGCGGTGGTGTCATCCGTTGGTACGAAAACCTGGGTCAGCAGGACTCGCCGAGGTAACCACCACCTCCGCAGTACCTAACGTCCTGCAGCTGAATTGACAGTCCGTCCGGATCACTGAAATAGAGCTCTGGTGTCCCCTCAGGGGCACCGCCTCGGTTGGGCATGCGCATTGACACCCAATGCCTGAGCGGCCCTGATCCGTCTGGGCCTGTTCCTCTAGGTCGGATCCCATGCCCTTCTAGGGCGTTTTGGATCCGCAGAACATCAAAATCTTCGACCGTCAGACAAGCATGGTGAATCTGAGCGGGCAGAGTACTTCCCCTGCCTGCTCTTCCAAGTGAAATGAACATAAGGAAGTCCGATCCCTGGCCCACACCCATCAAGGGAGAGGCGGCTTGAAATGCTTGGACGTCCATCCCGAATGTCTCTTGATAAAATGCGTTTGCGCTTTCAGGGTCAGACACATTGATCGTTAGATGACTTAGGCCAATCAGCTCAAGCGACCCGTTGTCGGGTGCAGGTTCCAGAGCAGCACATCTATCGCCCAATGGTCCACTACCACCACAGTAATTCGGATCTTGCAATTGGATGACGAGCCCATTGGGATCCCCTAAATAGATTTCTGGGGTGCCGTCTCTAGTTATAACTCGCACTCTTAGGGCCTCGCCGCTTGACCCACCCGTTGTGATTCCATGGCCTTCTAAGGTTTCGAGAACTCGGTCTACATCAAAGCCTTCCACCGCCATGCCAAAGTGATCAATACGAGGTGTTGCTGATCCCGCCTCCGTGAGTGCCAGAAAGTGTGGGCCGGTACCCAGACGTAGTAAGACTGATCTCTCGTGGCGCGCCTGTACGGATACTCCGAAAAGCTCCTGATAAAATGCCAGAGAACGTTCGATATCTGACACCGCAAGCGTTATTTGCTGGAGCCCTAGAATGGTAAGTGGTGCGACCTGATGCTGTGCCATGAGACGCGGGGCGAAGGCTATACCTGGCAGAGCAAGGAGCATAGCCCGACGGGTTATGCTTTCCCCATTAACCAAAGTCATCAGGCTATTTCCACGTTCATTCATTGCTTCCTCATTACTGGGGTACAGTCCTAGGAGGCCCAAGGGTTCTGGCAAATTTCTTCAGATTACGTGGTATGACTTCTCCAGCGTAGACGTTGCCTTCTATGTCCACCGTCACACCTTCCGGAAGAGTTTCAGGGATAAAGCCTACCTCTGAAAAGTCACTGGCGTCGGCGATCACTATACCTTCTCGGAGCTGGTAATCAGCGACGTAAACCACATCATCTTGAGTGATGTGAATGCCGCTCGCCATGATGTTGGGCCACTCAGCAAGGTAGCCACCATCTTGATCGAACACTTGGATTCTTTCGTTCACACGGTCACCGACAAAGAGTCGCCCCTTTGAATCGAAGGCAAGACAATGAGGTTCATTGAACTCACCAGGTCCGGTACCCTCCTGGCCCCACTGCATAAGAAATTCTCCATCGCTCGAGTACTTCACGATGCGGTTGTTTCCATGGCCATCTGCAACAAAAATGTCACCGTTTGGGGCTACTGCGATATCTGTTGGACCACTGAGGGTATTCGGTCCGTTTCCCGCAACACCTGGGGTGCCGAGCGCCATAAGCACTCTGCCGTCCGGGCTGAACTTCAGGACCTGTTGTCCCTTTCCTTCTCTGCCGCGCGCATCCGTCGTCCAGATATTTCCATCAGTATCTAAGAAGAAGCCGTGGGGCCACACGAACATTCCTTCACCCCAACTATCGACCAGTTGTCCATCCGAGTTGTATTTCAGGAACGCTGGTACTTCATCTCGCCCAATACAGTTACTTGCAAAACACCTTTGGAAGACTAGAAGATTGCCTCCGGTATCAATTTCTACGCCGATGGTCTGCCCCCAGGCTTCAACACCTTCGGGCAGTTCTGCCCAGCCTTCGACCAGATCATAAGAGACTTCCTGGATCTGATCCTCACTGCAGGAGATTGATAAGGCTGCCATACTTAGTGAGAGAATGATTAGTACTCTTCTTCCTGGATTTGACATCACTGGTCCCTCCATTGCTATCGGACCTTCTCGTGCTTCACGAGGGCCTGACCAGGTACATGTGCTCCATAAATGTTTCCTGTGCGATCTGACGCTACGAATTCCGCATCACTATTAATGAATGCGATCACTTGGCC
>CAWVZF010000070.1:0-10440 GCA_963934665.1 uncultured bacterium
TCCTTCAGCATCAGTAAGAAAATGATGATTAATCAGCTCTTCACAGTGCACCGCAATCCCAATTAGATGATTAAGCAAGAAATAACAGGCCACCCTGAAATCTCCTGTGACCAATCTGGAAGCAGATCGACCCTCAATAGTACGAGCATTCCAAAAGTGTCAGCAAAGAGAAACCCCAGTGCAGTATGGCTTTCAAATACTAAGATCTCCCTATCTCTGTTAGCGCTAATCATTATTAGTGTTACCACGCCACTCAGCGCTCAACAAATCTCAGTCAGTTCCCTATCGCTCGAAGAAGCACTTCAGATAGCACAGGAAAACAACCCCAGCTTTCTACAGTCAAGAAATGACGAGTCACTCTCGGATTGGGATGTGCGACAAGCTTATGCAGCCCTGTTACCCAGTGCCTCTGTTGGTTCCGGTGTCTCATGGCAAGGCCCTGGTGAACAGCAATTCGGAAGCTTGACTCTCGGAGATTTGGGCTTTGGGAACCAACCCTCGTACTACTTCTCTAATTACAACATTGGCCTCAACTACTCGATCGATTGGAGAACAATCAAGGGACCAGCACAGGCGAAAGCTCAGAGGGGTGTCACCCTGGCACAGATTGATCTCGCTGAAGCAAGTCTCATCTCAACCGTAACCAACGCTTATGTAGAGATGCTCCGACAACAGGAGGCCTTAAGGTTGGCTGAGCAACAGCTTGAGAACAGCCAATTCAACCTCCGATTAGCCCAAGGCCAGCTAGAAGTAGGCTCAGTAACGCCAATAGATGTTGGACAAGCTGAAGTCCAAGTTGGTCGTTCTGAAGTGGCAGTACTTCGGACCCGTAACTCATTGTCTACAAGTAAGATGAGACTTCTTCAACAACTAGGATTAAGGGTCGATGAAGACGTCACACTCTCAACCGTATTCACGCTTTCAGAGCCCACCTGGAATCTTGAAAACCTTAGAGACATGTCGCTCGATCAAAACCCAACACTTCGCGCACGACGAAGGTCTAAGGAAGTAGCAGACATCGGGATAAGCTCAGCACGTTCTTCATATTTCCCATCCCTGTCCATCTCAACCGGATGGAGTGGTTTCACGCGAGAGGCTAGCAACACCGACTTCCAGTTGGTACAGGCTCGTGCTCAGGTAGCTTCATCTGTAGCTCAGTGCGTGCAAACCAATAATCTTTACTCTCGCCTGGCAGATCCTCTTCCTCCCTTTGATTGCTCTCGATTTGCGTTCACAGATGAACAGAGACAAGGGATCATCGATGGGAACAGAGCATTCCCATTCAACTTCCAAGGTTCTCCACCTAGTGTCTCTCTGCGCCTCCAAATCCCGATTTTCCAAGGTCTCAGTCGAGAACGCAACCTGCAGGCAGCACGCCTTCAGAGGGATGACATGGTGCAGCAGGTACGGGAGCAGGAATTAGCTCTAGAGGCAGATCTGTCGATTGGTATCGCCAATGTCCAAACAGCATATGAGAGTGCTCTTTTAGAAGAACGCAACCGAGAATTGGCTGATCAACAGCTAACTCTCGCCCGGGAACGCTATCAGTTGGGAGCAATCACCTTCGTTGAACTCGTAGATGCGCAAACGGTACTTGCTCAGGCAGAAAGGGACCGCATCGCAGCGGTCTTCGCTTATCATGACGCAGTAACTAGTCTCGAAGTACTTGTTGGAACATCCCTTCGGGACTGACACCTAACAAACCAGATAGAGACGAACTAGCAAAAAACATGCAGAAACGAACTAAGGTTACCATCGGGATTGTCGGCATCATCTTTTTAGCATCTGCCGCCATACTCCAAATGATGTTTCGAGGTGATCGAGGAGTCGATGTACGCATCGAAGAGACCCAGCGACGTGATCTTCTTGAGGTTGTAACCGCAAGTGGGAATATCAGGCCTCGGCGAACAGTCAACATTAGTTCTGATGTTTCTGCCAGGGTTGCAGAACTGTTGGTTGATGAAGGCCAGGACGTCGTGCAGGGACAAGTGCTCCTTCGCTTGGAGCCGGATCAATACGAAGCCGCCTTATCACGTACCCAGGCATCTCTCGCTCAGGCACAAGCACAGCAAACTCAGCAAGAAGCGAATCTCTTACGTACACAACGCGATCTAGATCGCCTTCTGGCTCTGCGGTCCCGTGATTCTATACTAGTGAGTCGTCAGCAGATCGATGATGGACATACTAATCTAGATGTTTCAGAAGCAACTCTCGCCTCAGCACGGCATGGAGTCTCACAGGCTCAGGCTGCAGTTGAGGAAGCTACCGAACAGGTCTCGAAGACAATCTTCATCGCACCCATGGATGGTAGAGTAACGAGGCTGAATGTTGAAGAAGGAGAGACTGTTATCATCGGTACGATGAACAACCCGGGCTCACTTGTACTGACTATCTCTGATCTTTCAGTAATCGAAGTTGTTGTTCAGGTAGATGAAACCGATGTCCCTCAGATTTCGTTAGGAGACAGCGCGACAATTCGTATTGATGCCTTCTCTAACGAGTATTTCTCCGGCCAGGTCACAGAAATCGGTAACTCAGCGATCAATCCACCATCGCAACAGTCAGCAGGTCAGCAGGCTGCAATCGACTTCGAAGTCGTAATTACACTGGATGAGACAGGTACGTCTCTACGCCCAGACTTGTCCGCTACAGCTGACATCGTCACCGAAATGCGTAGAAGCGTTATTTCAGTACCGATCATCGCGGTGACAGTTCGAGAGACTGAATCTTCCGATCTAAATCAATTAACTGACAGGACCGGTCCAGGGTCAGGTAATTCTTCTCAAGGGGAAAATGCCTCTGCGGATGAGGAAGGTGTCTTCATCGTCGTTGATGGCACTGTGACATTCGCCCCCATAAAACTGGGTGTCGCCGGCCAGGAATATTTTGAGGTCCTTGCTGGCATTGATGTCGGAGACAACTTGGTCGCAGGTCCTTACCAGATGATCCGCCAGCTACAAGACGGGGATTTAGTAAGGAATGTGGATGACGAAATCACTGGCGGGTTCCAGTTCAGCATCGGGGGTGGTGGTAGCGGAGGAGGAGGAGGAGGTAGCGGTTTTAGAATCAGAATTGGCGGCTCTGGTTGATGCTAACTGAAGTCTCACCAGCAAGCTGACGGATTAGATGCAGGTCTGGGAAGGCGTTATCCTCGCCATGCAGCAGCTTCGATCAGAGAAGCTGAAAAGCTTTTTTAGCCTTATCGGTGTGATCCTAGGGGTAATGTTCTTGATCGTAGTTGTGACGATCATCGAGGGCCTAGATCGCTATGTGCGTGAAGAAGTCACCTCACAGGTTTTTGGGGTGAGTACAGTGACACTTCGCCGCTGGCCGGAAGTCGATATCAATAGCGACGAAGAGCGGTGGCGTCGTAGAATGCGTGCACCCCGACTACGGTATGAGGACGCAGAAGCGATTCGTGCTCGACTCACGATCCCAGCACGAATCGCGATCCAGAGCACCTCTGGTGGAACGGCCGTCGCAGACAACGGTCGCACTGCTACCGGAGTGCAACTCATCGGAGCATCTCCCGAAGTTTTCCCCGTCCGCAACCTCAAGATTGACCGTGGTCGAGCTTTCACTGAACAAGAAGCGGCTACCGGAACCCCAGTGCTCGTCTTGGGTTTTGAGACTTCTGAAGTCCTTTTCGAAGACATTGATCCAATTGGACATTCAGTCCGTCTGAGAGGTTTCCCCTACAGGGTAATCGGTGTACTCGAAGAGCGGGGATCACTTTTCGGAATGTCACTAGACAACTTTGCAGTAGCTCCCCACCAATCACCGCTTCAAGCTGTACTCAACCCTCCTGGGATTGTGGACGAAGTAATTATCCAGACCGTTAACCCGGACCGCCTTCTTGAAGCTCAGATGGAGGCGGAGGGTATCATGAGGACCAGGCGCCTGTTAAGGCCCTCGGAAGCAAACAACTTTGCATTGGAAACTGCGGACGATGCCATAAGCTTCTGGGATAATATTTCCCGTATACTCTTTACGGCATTGCCAGGTCTCGTGGCCATATCTCTGGTGGTTGGTGGAATTGTGATCATGAATATCATGCTGGTCTCGGTGATGGAGCGTACCCGGGAAATCGGAGTGCGAAAGGCACTAGGAGCACGACGCCGAGATATTCTCGCACAAGTCCTCATCGAATCGGCAACCCTGTCCACAATGGGTGCGATTCTCGGGGTCCTAGCAGGCATTGGAATTGCTACACTCGTAGCCTCTCTCTCACCGATGCCCGCCGCAGTCAGTGCCAAGTGGATAGCGCTTGGAGTTGCTCTCGGTATGAGTGTGGGCATCGTTGCTGGAGTATATCCAGCTTCTCAGGCTTCGAAGCTCGATCCTGTGGATGCACTCCGGTATGAATAAGCCCAGGCCTCAAGAGGGAGCATCAAGATTGGCCGCGCTTAATGAAGGTCTCAAGATAGCCTTTGAGTCCATGCGTATTAACGCTATTCGTTCCGCACTCACGATTCTCGGTGTCGCAGTAGGTGTGTCGGTTGTCGTAGCACTAGCCGCTGTGATTACAGGGATCCGGACTAGTGTCATGGAGGCGTTCGAGGCTAGCGGACCCAATAATTTCATGGTTACCCGCTTCGATTTCACAGCAGTACGAATTTCGGATGTAGGGAACGGTAGGCCTCCATGGTGGGACAAGCCTGAGATTGAGCCTGAAGAGGCTCGTGCGCTAATGAATCTCGCAACGGTCGATGAAGCACTTTACACATTTCAATTTTCTACCGACATGTCGTTTGAGAGCCACCAAGTACGTGGTGTACAATCAACGGGATACTCCTCCGGATGGCCGAAGTACACACTTGGCGACTTTACCGCCGGTAGGGACTTCACTCCTGCAGAGGTAGATCAGAACCGATCTGTAGTAGTGCTGTCCTCTGAATTGGCTACAGAACTTTTTGGCCAACGAGATCCAATCGGGAAACGCGTCCGAATGCTCAACCGCTGGCGAGGAACACAAGAGCCGTTTTCAGTAGTTGGTGTATTTGAGACCGAGCCTAATGTTTTTAGCGATGCGGTCGAGCACTGGGCCATCTTCCCGTGGACAGCCGCCAATCGGAGGTTACGCCAATCAACCTCTCAAGCACAAATCATGATTGTACCAATAGATTCCGTTTCAATGGAACGTGCTCAGGATGAGGTGATTGCAACAATCAGAGGAATTAGAGGGCTTGGGCCTAGGGACGAGAATAATTTCGCCGTGCTTGGTTCTGCTCAAATCCTTGATCTTTTTAATCAACTAACTGCAGTCTTCTTCTTGGTCATGTTTGCACTTTCATCAGCTGGCCTGCTTGTGGGCGGAGTTGGAGTTATTGGGATCATGCTTATAAGTGTTACAGAACGAACCAGAGAAATCGGTATCCGAAAAGCCGTAGGAGCGACGAGAAGAGAAATCCTTTGGCAATTCCTTGTTGAGGCATCAGCATTAACAGCTATGGGCGCCGGCGTCGGTATGCTCATGGGTTGGGGGCTCGCAACTGGTATCGCTATCTGGACTCCGCTCCCAGCAAAGATTCCTGTGTGGGCTGTCGGTACAGCACTCGGGATGGCATCTCTCACAGGCATGCTCTTCGGCCTCCTGCCAGCAATCCGTGCAAGCCGGCTAGAGCCAGTAGCAGCACTCAGTTTCGAATGACTGAAAACAGCGAGATACAAACGTTACGAGAGCCACTCGACATACTCGCGGTTATGGCACATCCGGATGATGCAGAACTCCTCTGTGGAGGCGCACTCATAAAGAGCGCTCGCCAAGCCCACCGGGTCGGAGTTATTGACCTCACAGCAGGTGAAATGGGAAGCTCTGGATCAGCTGCGATTCGCAGGGAAGAAGCGGACCACGCCGCGGAGCTCATGGAGCTTGTGGAGCGCCGGTGCTTAGGTCTGCCAGACGCGGATCTTGAGAACGACCGAGAATCCCGTCATCTCCTAGTCGAGCATCTGCGGGCCCTTCGGCCTAGGACTGTGATCACTCATTGGCCGGTTGGACGCCACCGTGACCACCGTATTGCAGCCGAACTCGTGAGAGATGCCTGTTTTTTGAGTGCTCTCAAGAAACTTGATATTCAAGGGGAGCCGTTTCGGCCGATGAAACTGGTCTACGCAACCGCCTTTCGTGAAGACGCATCCCCTCCGGATTTCGTGGTAGATATAACAGACCACGTGGACAGAAAACTCGAAGCGATATCTGCATATAGTTCCCAGTTTGATGGAGCAACACAGGGCGGAGAGGTTTTACCAGGCGGGGAACGTCCGTTGACAGAGCAAATCCGTATGCAACTAGCCCATTATGGATCGCTTATTCGTGTACCATACGGTGAGCCCTACTGCATCTCAGAGGCACTGGAGGTAGAGGATCTTACAAAGCTGGGGGTATCAACTTTCTAGCTACCTGCCTTTACTTCTGTTCTCTATCCTACAAACAACCTCAAGAACGACACGGCGCCATGACGGCACCTCCGCACCACCCACTCGTAAAACTCGAGCTTCGGCAACGCCCCCTCTGAGCATCCATGGCCATAGCCAGCATCCAATCTCACCTGGGAGATGCCCAATTGGATCTCCAGATCCGAGATGTACCCAAACTTCCGGTTCAGTTTGTACTGGGGGATCGGCAATCAGTTGGAGCACATCTCCATCCTTAACCATATCGATATGCCGGTCACGTCCAGCAAAAATGGTACCATGAACAGTAGAACGGAAACATGTTGGGCGTCCGTCAGGAAATGGTGGAGCACTCTGCATATTCAATGTTAGGGAGTAGGGGTTGGACCAGGGGGCGGTTAACTTATGGGCCGCGCCTTCCGTAGCAACACGAGACCGGAGCCGAGTACGATTTTATGAAGGCGGTTTACCTCGACCATGCCGCGACGACCCCCATCCGAAATGAGGTTCGTGAGGCGATGGAACCATACCTCTCTGAATCCTTTGGGAATCCCTCAAGCCTTCACAGGTGGGGACGAGAGGCATCTGCTGCTCTTGAGGATGCGAGGGCTACCGTAGCAGAAGCGCTCTGTGCAAACCCCCAAGAAATTTACTTCACACGCGGAGGAACTGAATCCGACAATCTTGCAGTTCTTGGCTGCTGCGGGTTTATGAAAACACACGAAAAACGGCTCACACTAGTGGTGAGCGCAATCGAACACAGTGCAGTTCTAGATCCAGCCAAACTCGTCACAGAATGGCAGGGAGTGGACCTAGTCATACTCCCAGTTTCACAAGACGGAGTGCTCGACCAAGAACTTCTCAAGTTGGCATTGGAATCTGGACCGACAGTTGTTTCACTAATGTGGGTGAATAACGAGACAGGATTGGTCTTTCCAGTTGGTGAGATATCAAGCCTGGTCAATGAACTGGGCGGCACTATTCATACCGATGCTGTCCAAGCTATCGGGAAGATACCGGTAAGCGTCAGAGAATCTTCAATTCACCTACTGACAGCCTCAGGGCACAAGATACATGGTCCAAAAGGTACAGGGATACTTTTCGTTCGTTCTGGTGTGGATTTAGTGCCCCTCCTACACGGTGGTGGGCAAGAACGAGCACTCCGAGCTGGAACTGAAGACGTTGCGGGTGCAATAGGCTTTGCTCGCTCAGTACAGCTCGCCGTTGAGGAACAGCAGCAATTGTGTAAACGACTTACAGCACTCCGAGCTGTTCTTGAGAGACGTCTTCTAGAACTTATCCCTAGGCTCCGTATTAACATGCGAGATGCAAACCGCGCTTCACATATTTCAAGTATGGCTATCGATGACATTGATGGAGAAGATCTCCTCGCTGCACTCGACCTCGAAGGTATAGCAGCATCTGGTGGTTCAGCCTGTGAGAGTGGAAGTACACAGACTAGTCACGTGATCACAGCCTTATATGGGGAGGACAACTCTGCGGCGACCGTTCGATTTTCACTTGGCCGAGAGACAACTGAGCAAGACATCGAACAAACCATACTTAAGCTCACCAGTACCGTCGCACGACTCCGGGAGTTGGGGGCAGCATCGTGAGCAGAGTTCTAATGGCTATGTCCGGTGGAGTAGACTCATCTGTGGCGGCAGCACTTCTTGTGGAACAGGGCCATGATGTAGTGGGCGTTACGATGAAAACTTTCTGCTACTCCGAGACTCCTGATCACTCGAAGACATGTTGTGGACTTGATGGAATAAGTGACGCCAAACGTGTTGCCACTGCGCTCGGGATTCCCCATTACGTTTTCGATGTCGAAGACGCGTTCGATCGTGATGTGATTGATGACTTTGTAACCCAATATGCCCAAGGGAAAACGCCAAACCCGTGCGTGAGATGTAATGGATACACCAAGTTTCGAGATCTTCTGTCCCGAGGTCGCTCCCTAGGTTGTGACCTCATTGCATCCGGCCACTACGTGCAGATCGAGCACACTCACTCCCAATCAAAAATCCTGAGAGGTCAGGACAAACAGAAAGACCAATCATATTTCTTATGGGCTCTTCCAGACGACATGCTAAAGAGCCTGTTATTTCCTATTGGCAACCTTACCAAGGAACAGGTGCGCGAGCATGCTTCTGCTCAAGGGCTCGTGAACGCGAACAAACCCGAGTCACAAGAGATCTGCTTCGTTCCGACTGGTGATTACCGAGATCTCCTTCGAGAGCGCCTGGGAGAACTACACCCCGCTCTCCAGGCCGGGTATCTAGTACGTAGATCCGGAGAGATCGTAGGAGAACATAAGGGCTATGCTGGCTTCACCATCGGCCAGAGAAAAGGACTTGGTGGAGGTTCCCCCGAACCAATGTTCGTCCTAAGCATTAATCCGGACACCAAAGAGGTCGTCGTCGGCACTCGTGCTGAGTTGTTTGATGACACTGTGATTATCAGTGGACTCAATTGGCTAGGAGAACCTATTGAGGATGGTGAAGCAACTTTAGTGCAGTTGAGATATCGAGCTCCAGCTGTATTAGCCCTAGTAAGTCATGAGGAAAATCAAATTGTCCTAAGACTTAAAGAAGCTCAGCCGGCAGTAACACCGGGCCAATCAGCCGTACTTTTTGATCAAGAGAATCGCTGCTTAATGGGAGGGGGTACAATTATAAGTGCTCACTCTAGTGATTAATGCCGCATGCCCGTGGCAGTGGCAAACCCTTCCATTGCCTGATGCTCTTCCTCTGTAAGTTCTTCGGGAACCTCAACTAGCACTTCCACGTACTGGTCACCTGCCTGACCATCTTTTTCAATCCCCTGACCCTTTATCCTAAATTTCGTACCCGACTGGGTACCTTCTGGAATTTTGAGTATCACCTTTTGTCCAGATACTGTTTGGACTTTGATCTTTGACCCTAGTGTTGCCTGCACAATATTGATCGATACTGCTACGTGAACATCAAGGCCTTGCCTCTTGAAGAAATGATGCGGCTCTACCTTGAAGGTTATAAGCACGTTTCCACGTTTTCCTCCTGCATAACCTTTCTCTCCTTGGCCAGAAAGCTGGACTTTAGCACCGGTATCCACCCCGGGAGGAACCCTTACCTGGAGTTTGCGATGTTGTCGGAGATCTCCTCGACCAGCACAAGAACCACAAGGAACTCCTGGAATTTTCCCCCGACTAAAGCACCCTGGACAAGGACGTTTTACGGTAAACCCACCCTGACCAAATGAGATGTCTCCCGTTCCACCGCACTCCGGACATCTCTGACTCTCTGTTCCGGGTTTTGCGCCCCCTCCACCACATGTTACACAGTCCTCTGTCAAAGAGACGTCGACTGAGACCTTTCCTCCTCGTACGGCCGTAAGAAATGGGATCTCAAGCACATATTCTAGGTTTCGGCCCCTCTCTTTTCGTCTTTTCTGACTACCTGAGGCACTTTTATTCCCAAGATCAAAAAGTGAGCTAAACAAATCAGAAACGTGCCCGAAGCCGCCCTCTAGATCATCGAAGGAAAAACCCGGATGACCTTCCCGAGGCGAACGGGTGGTATACCGATCACCTCCCATCCCAAAGCCACCTACAGAGCGCATTTGGTCATACTGGCTGCGTTTGGCAGAATCACTCAAGACAGAATAGGCTTCACCTACCTCTTTGAACCGTTCAGCAGCCTTCTTATCGCCCCGGTTGGCATCGGGATGGTACTGCTTGGCAAGTTTACGGAAAGCCTTCTTAATCTTTTCGGCACCTGCTTTCTCGTTGACTCCGAGTATCTGGTAGAAATCCTTCCTGACAGGCGCCATGTACCCCTGACCCTTCTAGCCGTGCTTGCGGACACTCACCCGAGCTGGTCGGACGAGGATTCCCTTTAGCAAGCAACCTTTCTGAAATACCTGGGCCACTGTGTCCTCTTCCTCTACCCTTTCAGTTGGGACGCGCATGATCGCTTCCATTCGCTCCGGATCGAACAAGTCACCAAGCGGATTAATGATCTCAGCTCCTGAGTCCTGAAAAGCACCAATAAATTTCTTCTC
>CAWVZF010000071.1:0-10412 GCA_963934665.1 uncultured bacterium
AATCCCAGCCTGTCGAAATCCACCACCGAATTGCTGTTTAAACCGGCGAGATCGGGCAATCAAGTCTCTCGGCCCAGCAAGAGCTGAACCTATAGGGGCACCCAGCCCCTTGCTGAAACAAACGTTGACGGTATCGAACGGTTCAGCGTAGGTGCGTTCGCTAACTCCAGAAGCAGCGGTGGCATGCCAGAGACGAGCGCCATCAAGATGAGTGACCAGGCCATTCGCATGAGCTGCCATAGCTACGGCATGAATTTGCTCAAGAGGCCACACGCTGCCTCCCCCTGCATTATGCGTATTCTCGACACAGAGCAACCGCATACGCGGGCTTAAAGTTACCGGATTAAACGGGTGGGCAGGTTCTATAGCATCATTGATATCAGCCGGCGTGAATACACCGTCTACACCTGGAAGCGGTTTCATAGTCACTCCACTCAGGGCCGCTGCTGCCCCTCCTTCGCTACGGATTAGGTGTGCGCTATGGTCAGTCAGGATGAGGTCTCCGGGCTCTGTGAGCGTCCGGATCGCAACTTGGTTAGACATGCTTCCAGTAGGCACAAATACGGCGTCTTCTTTGCCCATCAGCTCTGCGGTCAACTCCTCTAGCTCCCTAACCGTTGGGTCCTCTCCGTATACATCATCACCAACTGCTGCGGCTGCCATTACTTCTCGCATCTCAGTAGTCGGCTTGGTAACCGTATCACTTCTAATATCAATCATGGATAGTCTTCACGATATTGATTGTAGCCCAAAAGCTCAGTTCATTCCGGTGAGGAGGTCGAAGCTCCAGTTACTGTCCCCTGGCCGCAAGACCATGGGGTTGACGGGATGCTTCTTAGAGTGCAGATGGAAGATCCATCTCTCCCTGCAACATTCTTTAGGTAACCGCAAGTGAGCTCCAAGTGATGAGACGACAAACCTTGGCCCTGGCTATGTTCATAGTGCTTCTCCTTGGCTGCGGTGGGAGCGAGCCAGAGGAGCAGCTCCCAGCTCGCAACCCACTCCTGAGCCCCGAGCAATTCGGGGAAATGGCACCCGCCATCTTCCAAGTACAATTCGAGACAAGTGTCGGCAACTTCTTGGTCGAGGTACACCGGGACTGGGCCCCCCTTGGGGCTGATCGCTTCTATAATTTGGTTACATCAGGCTATTACGACGACACCCGCATTTATAGGGTGATTGGGGATTTCATGGCACAGTTTGGGCTAAATGCCGACCCATATGTCAACCAAGCCTGGAAAACTCAGTTCATCATCGACGATCCTGTGATGCAGAGTAACAGCCGCGGTAGGATGACCTTTGCTAAGGGCGGCTTACATACCCGAACAACCGAAATTTTTATCAACTATAGGGACAATCAGATGCTTGACTCCGATGGCTTCGCACCGTTCGGTGAAGTCATCGAGGGAATGCAGGTCGTAGATTCGTTCTTCGGCGACTACGGCGATGGCCCACCCCGAGGAGATGGTCCCTACGCGGCGATGGCGCAGGCACGTGGTAATGAATACCTCGATTCTGATTTTCCTGAACTTACAAGAATTATCCGAGCAACAATTGTTGTCCCGAACTAATAAGAGCCCTGCACTCCCGCCGACTAATAAAAGTTATTCTTCTTAAGATGGTCCCATAAGCGCGTTGAATAACAGCTTGAAAGTTCCGTGCGTCTGCGCTCTGTGCTGTGCCCTAAAACCGATTAGTAAGACTGTGCCCTGCCCGTGCTGCACTGATACCACCGCCGCTTTGTTCGCGATTACCGCTTCCCCTAGAAGCCAACCACTCTGAAGAATATCACGATCTATATACGTCACGACTCTCCTGACATCTGAGCTACGGGCACCCGGCACCGTCTCATAAACCTGACCATTAGCCAAATAGGCGGCTAGCGCCTTCTCGGGCATCCCACGCGCAAAGGGACTCGAAGTGTCGACATCTACTTTCAGTGTGGAGCCCGGAGACCAGAATTCATTGCCCCATATACCGGAAACGGCATTGCGCACTGGGAGCCCAAACTCATCGATTGCGAGGTCCCCAGCTTCAGAAAAAGTCACAAGTGTTCCCCCAGCTTGAACGAATGCCTCTAGAGCTTCGATGCCCTCTTGTCCAAATCCGCTTCTGTAGTCAGGAGGGGTGCTGCTAGGGTCAGGGCCCCTGCCTTCATTCGAGTCCGAGGGCCCTAACATCATCTCCTTACTGTCAGCCGGAAGAATGATGACATCCCATTTATCAGCCAGGTCACCTTCCAGTATGTCCGGATCCAGTAGGCTGGAGTATTCGAATTCGAAATCCTCTAGAAGCCAACGAGTCCAGCCTTCGTCCATATTTCCACCGTAGTACCTCTGGTACATGCCTATCCGTTGACGTTCAATGGGGTGACTGAAGTCTGAGGGGTCTACGTTTAGCGCCATGAAATCTACCCCGGTCTCCTCTGCTACTTCAGAAATGGTAGATGCTGCTACTTCTGAGTCGATGATAAAGTCACCTACCCTCGCTCGACCCGTATCAATGACCACGCGTCGCATCGATACACCTGTTTCAAAAAGAAGGTTTATAGCCTTGAACGCGTCATTCTGCCGACCGCTAACCAGATAGCCTTGCTGCCCCCGTGACACTGTCCCTAGAGGGTCAACCCAATCAGTCAGAACTGACAGAGGAGCTTGTACGGAAGTGGACACGGGATCTACACGCACACCCATGAACTCAGCAATCACATCCGCGGACATGTCATAGGGTCGAATCGGGTCACCTTCGGCTGTCCTGGTATAGCTGTTATCCGGATAGTAGGTCTGACCGAGCAACCAACGAATGACTCCACGCTTTGGCTGGGCCAAAGAAACCACATGGGTGCCAGCAGCATACACATGGCCCTCATGCGTGAATTGTTGATCCGAGCGCTCCACTGTAATGCCCTGACCAATCAATTTGTTCACCATCTTAAGCGAGGTCAGCACGTCATGTTGATCCGCTGGTATCACATAGGCCTTAACGTCATCCTCCATCCCTCTTTCGGTTTGCCTATGGGCTTTGTTATATGCGTTCCTAAGAACAGTCTCACGATTCTTAGCTGCGATCTCGAGAGGAGAGAAGGTTGCTATAATCTGCCTCTCGACGATGTCTCGTACATGCCACCATCCCCCTGGCCAGGGGCTCGGAAATGTCGTCTGCTCTGCATACTCTGGGAGTTGACGCGATCCACCAAGCTGATCTGGATGAACGTATAGTGGGGTAGCAAGACGTGCGCTCGCCGACTCAGTCAGCATGCCCGCGATATTGTGAAAAGGTGTGATCCAATGAAAACCAAAGTGTCCCCAACCTGAGTAAATCGCGGCGTTCACGGCACCTGATAAATCTTCCTCCTCCATTTTGTAGGCCATATGTGCCCCATACCAAGACATCTCGCGCCATACAAGCGGATCGCCACCCGGGCGGATGGGCTCAGCATAAGGAGGTAAATAGATTCTGGCTGTATAGGGTCCCATCTGGTGGTGATCGATGTAGCCCTGAGGGATCCATTCGCGGAAGATGATCTCAGCCCCATACCGAGACTCGACCGTGTTCTGCATGAACGCATCGCGATTGTTATCGTGCCCGATATAGTGATGGTAGAGTTCCGGAGGATTCGCCCCCTCATATTCCGTCCCAACCCAGCGATTGTACCAGTCCGTCACAATGACATTGCCGTCTGGATTGAACGCAGGGATTAGGATTGAAACTGTGTTCTCTAGAATTTCCGTAATCCCATCGTCGGTGCGCGTTGCGAAGTCATACATGATCTCCGCGGCCGATTGACTTGCGGCCACTTCGGTTGAGTGGAGTCCGTATGACTGAACAAAAACAACTTTTCCGTTCTCTATCGCATTCTCAATTTCATCGGGTGAATGTCCGCGTGGATCTTGGAGGATCTCGTTCATCACCTTGATCTCTTCCAGGTTCGCCAGATTCTCTGGTGACGAGACGAAGATTGAGAGGAATGGATTTCCAAGTGTTGTCGGACCCATATGCACCACCTGTACCCGATTACTCCTCTCCCCAATCATGTCGTAGTAATCGACCAGCTTATCCCATCGAGCCAGCTCTCGGTCGGCTCCCATAACATGCCCGAAGAATTCTTCAGGTGTAGGGATTTGCTGTCCATCAGCCCAAGCTGGCACTGTGGGGACAAGCACAAGAAGGAGGATCGAGCGGAGTACAAGGCGATGCAGGTTCATAAATCTCTCCGAAGGTCTGCGAAAACCAGGAGGGAAGCCTAGTCTCCTAGGATCGACAGCGGCAAGGGAGTCCTAACGTGAATGGTGAGTGTAGATCAACAAGATCCGGAACCCCAAGACCTAGCTTTTTCATCTAACCAGATACAGGTGTGTTACTCAGGACTTCATTTTGGAACTATTTGGTTACGCACCTGCTTGATCTCTTCTGGTCCTATTCTGCAACATCCCCCGACCCCCTTCGCCCCTGCTCTTTGCCACATTACAGCCATCTCAACCCAGCTTTGCCCAGAATCGGACCCGGTCCATTTCTTGTTTCTAGCATCCCAGTTTTGTCCAGAATTCGGATAGACGATAACCGCCTGCTCCGTCCTCGATTGAATCCGAGCAATAAGCTCACTCACGAACCTTGGAGCTGTGCAATTAACTCCCACACCAACAAGTCCCTCGATATTCTCACAGAGATCCACAGCAGCCTCGATGGGAGAACCGTCACTTAGGTGACCACCGTCTCGGCAACTGAAGCTGATCCAACCTCGTGCGTTTGGGGTTTCATCGAAAAGACTTAAGAGGATTCTTGCCTCATCCATTGACGGAATCGTCTCACATACGACTAGATCGGCCTCAGAAGTCACAAGCAGCCCAAACCGGCGTTTGTGAAAGTCGATTAAATCCTGATCAGCGATCCCGTAGCGACCATAGTACTCTGAACCGTCAGCTAAATATGCGCCGTATGGCCCTATACTTGCTGCAACCAACGGACGGATTCTCCTACTAGGCCTGGGGAGGTCCAACCAAAAATCATTAACCGCATCCAGTGCGAGGGTTACCGAACGAATCAGCAGCTCGTCTGTACCAGCCTCGTCAAAGCCGATACGGGAGAAACCCTCGTAGCTCGCCTGATAGCTTGCTGTAGTGATACAGTCGGCACCCGCTCTTAAAAATACATGGTGAACGGCACCGATTTCTTCTGGTGAATCAATTAGCATCTTTGCTGACCACAGGTGAGGGTCCAGGCTATGTCCCCGTTTTTCGAGGGAAGTTGCCAGGCCCCCGTCTAGAACGACGACACCCTGGCGCTCAAGAATGTCCTGGAACGGGTTAGTCATTGTAGGGAGCAAATATCTAATGGTGGTAAGTCAAGACGCTCGGCAGGCAGTCCTCAATTACTCCAAGGCGGAACCACTTCGTTAGTGCGTGCATAGGCGATGCTCTGACCTAGATGCTCATGAAGGTGAACTACCGCTCGAATCCACACATCACCTACAGTGGTTGCACTCGTACCCAGTGTAATCTGGCGATCGAGGTCACTCGCGGTGGCCTCCATCGCACCAGAAAGAAATTCGAACGACGCATCTACTGTCTCAATCACTTCATCCCTTGTTAGTTCGCGCTCCTGAAATGCCCGGAAAGTCGAGGCATCCTCATTAATCCCAGTGTCTGGTGGTGCCGCGATACCCATAAGGGTTGGAACAAAGAAATTGTCTGCCGCTATGTGTCGATAAACTTCAGATACAGAGCGCACCCCATCCATAGGACGCCAAAGATACGCCTCTCCCGGTATGGCAACTGCAAGTGACCGGAATTTCTCATGCGCGATCTCTACCGTACTTACGAGGTTCTCGAAGGCCAGGACTTCCGATGCAGAGAGGTCTACCGGGAAATCATTCTCGAAAGAGAATGAAGAATCGAATCCAGATAGAGCAACCAGCGAAAGCACCATGGTCGCAAGCAGTAAGGCCGGCTTATTCATTTGAAAACCCCATGGTGATGGACTTGATCCCGCTAGAGTCAAGCTTAGAAGGACAGAAGACAAATTATAGATATATCGATCGGCATCGATCTAGTACCTCACAAGAAAAACGGGCCGCCCCCTGAATGGGAGCAGCCCGCCTCTGTTAGGGAAAAACCCTGCTCTACGAGACCTGAACTACGTTCTCTGCAGCAGGACCCTTTTCTCCCTCGACCATATCGAACTCCACTGTCGCGCCCTCAGCCAGGGTCCTAAAACCATCCGACTGAATAGCGCTGTGGTGGCAGAAGCAATCCTTGCTTCCGTCCTCAGGTGTAATGAATCCGAAACCTTTCTGGTCATTGAACCACTTCACTGTGCCCTTCATACGTATCATCTACTCCGTTTGGTGTTACGAGTGTCGGAGTGTCCCGGATGATCCGTACCCACCGACTACGATTAATGAATTCAAGCAAATGCTTGAGTAGCACCTAGCCTCGCAATGAAGCAGGGCTTAGTCAATATGGTGCGATAAAGTTGTGGCACACTCACCTAAGGTTGTCATCCAGGATGAGGACAAGCTGTTGGGGTCATGGTCGATTTAGTACCTCACAAGAAAAACGGGCCGCCCCCTGAATGGGAGCAGCCCGCCTCTGTTAGGGAAAAACCCTGCTCTACGAGACCTGAACTACGTTCTCTGCAGCAGGACCCTTTTCTCCCTCGACCATATCGAACTCCACTGTCGCGCCCTCAGCCAGGGTCCTAAAACCATCCGACTGAATAGCGCTGTGGTGGCAGAAGCAATCCTTGCTTCCGTCCTCAGGTGTAATGAATCCGAAACCTTTCTGGTCATTGAACCACTTCACTGTGCCCTTCATACGTATCATCTACTCCGTTTGGTGTTACGAGTGTCGGAGTGTCCCGGATGATCCGTACCCACCGACTACGATTAATGAATTCAAGCAAATGCTTGAGTAGCACCTAGCCTCGCAATGAAGCAGGGCTTAGTCAATATGGTGCGATAAAGTTGTGGCACACTCACCTAAGGTTGTCATCCAGGATGAGGACAAGCTGTTGGGGTCATTTGCAATCATGGATTTGCCCACTAGGTATCACCTCCCTGAGCTTATGGGAGCCATTATCCGACATACCGGGGAGAAGAGAGAATGAAAGCGGCTAAATATAGTTCGGCAACATTCGTGGTGATATTAATGGCCTGTACTAACAGTATACCCGAGAATGGCCCACCCTCTACTGAAGTGGATCTTCAACAGACCATTCCTGAAGAGATCACTCGCAGAATCCCGCAGTTTGAGAATGAGCACGTTGAAGTCTGGAAAAGTATCATCATGCCGAACCAACCACTCACGATGCACCGTCATGATAATCCCCGCGCATTGATCGCACTCACGGGGGGCACTCTGCGCGTAGTCAACCAGGACGGAGATACACACGACATGACTTGGGAAGCCGGTAGTGCCTACTGGCTAGAAGCAGATCCGCCGGGTGAACTCCATGGGGATGTCAATGAGGGAACGGAACCAGTAGAGGTTATTGTGGTTCAGCTCAAAGGTGTCGGTACCGGTGGAAGCTGACTCCCCCTGTATTACGCACCCTTCTTTGAGGACTCATCGGACAGAAGACAGAGTAGTTCGTAAGCCATCGTCGCCCCGGCCAGCGCAGTAATACCGGTCGGGTCGAATGGTGGTGAAACCTCAACAACATCTGCGCCCAGGAATTGTATTCCGCGCAGCTCGCGAAGTAACGTCAGGGCCTCAACCGAAGTGAGTCCCCCAACTTCTGGCGTACCGGTACCAGGTGCAAAAGCAGGGTCCAGACCATCGATGTCAAAACTCAAGTATGTCGGTCCGTCCCCAACAATGTTCCTTGCCTCCTTGGCAGCAGCCTCTGGACCGATTTGGGTGAATTCATCCATGAATAGCACTCGCATCCCGGTCGCTTCTGAGAAGTCCCAACCCTCCATCGAGTTCTGAGCTCCGCGGATTCCTATTTGCACGGTTCGGTTAGCATCAATCAGCCCTTCTTCTACCGCGCGGCGAAAGGGCGCCCCGTGGCTGAGCTCGGAACCCATGAATGAATCCCACGTATCCGTATGCGCATCTACCTGTATGAATCCGAGAGGACCCTCCTTTGCGAGTGCCCTGAGAATCGGGAGCGTTATAGAGTGATCTCCGCCTATCGCCAGAGACGTCAAACCGTCATCACCCATCGCCCGGAAGAACGTTTCGATCTCCGCATGCACAGCTGCAATGTCATAAAGATTCTCAAACGGCACGTCACCCGCGTCTCCAATCTGACAAAGCTCAAAGGGGTTTAAGCGTGTAACGGGGTGGATCGCACGGATCATACTTGAGGCACTTCGCACCTCCCTCGGACCGTGACGTGCACCTGGCCGGTTGGTCACCGCTCCATCATAAGGAACCCCAACCATCGCAATATCGAATTCTGATCGATCATCGATAAAGGGCGCCCTCATAAATGTGGGTAGGTGCATGAATCTCGGGGCAGATCTAACAGTATCGGAAACCACCACTCACTTCCCTCCTGAAGGGTGTCCTGACTTTCTCGCGTTCTCAGACGTTGACACAGCTATGTCCTGTAGATCGATCGAAGCATACGAGTGACACGTAAATCAAAAAATGACAAGTGGATTGACCGGGCTACCAAGCCCACCAGGTATCCGCATTGGCGCTGCGCTGAATAGAAAACTCCAGCGACCACGTGCTGAAGCTTCTCTGGCAACTTCCTCGAGGTCGAGGTTGTCAAACAAAGGAGTTCCCATCCCCACCAACAGTAGTTGATGGAGCGGATGGGTGAAGCCCTCCACACCAGAAGGCAGAACGTCAGTGATCCCATCCGAACCTATCGCCGCAATGTCTTTGCCTCTAAGCCAACCAGCGGTCGAGGCATGAAGCCCAGCGAGTTGGCGCCCCGCTGCCCAGGGACCGTCCTGCGTACGCTTAGCCCACCGACCCGTCCTCACAAGCAGAACATCCCCTGGTTCAATTTCCACCCCGGACTCTCTCTCCCACCGCTCGAGTTCTTCTCTGGTAATCGCCGTTCCTGGTTCCAGAAACTGCACGTCCCGAAGCCTCGGTATATCTATAAGGACAGCTCGAGTAAATATCCCGTGCTGCATCACCTGCACCCCGAGCTTCTCTGCACCGTTCTCACCAACTGTCTCAGTGGAGTAACCGTTGTATAACCTTCCTCCGACACCAGTATGAGGGAGTGCATCAATGTGAGAGTACGAGTATCCGTGATAGTTGATTGTGTAACTGTCACTACCCCAACCTATTCGATTACCTGAAAATCGCGCTGAATGTCCAATCGGCTGTGGGTTATCCGGAGCAGTCTCCTTATTCACGTCACGAGCCAAGGAAACCACCGCACCATCTTCGACCATTGAGGCAGCCTTCAGGCGCTTCTCTGCAGTGATGAGATTTAGGGTCCCGAGCTCGTCGTTAGGGCCCCAGCGACCCCAGTTAGAAAACTCGTCCAGCCACGCCCGAACCTGTTCTGCAGTGACTTCAGGTGGATTGGCTTGAGCTGAAATTTCATACACACCCAACATCTCTCCCATCACCGCTGCACACGCTACAAGGGCGTACATGATCAATCGAGTCCGGAGTGAGAGTGCGGAACGTCTGCGAATCATAGGAATCCTCCCTTAGCGTATACTCCCCAACTCTGTCTGACGCTATCAAAACCGACAAGAAGGGCAACCCATCTTGGATCTCGTAAGGGCGTGACTGGCTTCTAGGACAACATTATCATACCGGGCCATGATTTTCTTGTTATGAATGGGATAAGATGGTGTTACGGTGTATGTTGCAGCATAAGCTTGGTACTTGAATCACCAGACGATCGCGCATGTTTCGCATCGTAATCGCCAATAAAGACAGTACACCATATACTTCTTTCCCCGTACTGGAGTGGCCAACACCGGTTGTTGACCCCTTTCATAAGGAGCGCAGTAATGAACGTTTCCCGTAGCTCAATTCTCGCCACGGTTTTTGTCTTGTGTGTTGCCGGTCCCAGCCAAGCACAGTTTGTGGACGTCGGAGCAATCGACTTCCCCACCTCAGCAACCGGTCAAGCTCAGCAGCACTTCCTCAGAGGAGTCTCGATTCTTCACAGCTTTGGGTGGAAGCAAGCAATTGAACAATTCCAGACGGCGCAGGAACTAGACCCCGATTTTGCTATGGCCTATTGGGGTGAGTCCTTAGCGTATAACCACCCACTCATGTCCCAGATGGACGCTACAGAACCACGGAAGGTACTGCAGCGCTTAGGGGAAACCGCGACTGATCGTTTAGCTGAAGCACCAACCGATCGAGAAAAAGGCTTCCTCAGTGCTATAGAGATCCTTTGGGGTGATGGCGACCACATCGAACGTCGCGTCGGCTACATGGAAGCAATGGCAGATCTATACGAGAGATACCCTGACGATTCAG
>CAWVZF010000072.1:0-10411 GCA_963934665.1 uncultured bacterium
CAAGCTTTGCTGTGCTGGGGCTGGGGACTGAAACCGGAGGGTCGATACAGAACCCTTCATCCGCTCAAGCGCTGGTGGGTATCAAACCAACATACGGGCTTGTCCCACTAGAAGGTGTCTATCCGATCAATAGCAGCTACGTCGATGTGGTCGGGCCGATGGCGAAGAACGTACATGACGCAGCTGTCACCCTAGATATAATCTCCGGTCCGACGACAGATGATTTTGCGACATTTGCCGCAGTAGATCATATCCCGGAGAATGGATATGTGAGTGTTCTTGCTGAGGCGGTCATCGAAGGAAAACGTTTCGGTCTTGTTGGGTCGGGTTGGCGGGAGCGTTGGCTGCCTCTAGACCCTAAGACTGAGACAGTTTATCAGGCGGCCATTTCTACCCTCACAGACCTTGGCGCAGTAGTCATCGAAGATCCATTCGCAGGGTCAGGATTTATTGAGCTCTATGGCGAACGGCCCGGCGTCCCCACACAGGGGGCATACGACAGGCTGGTCTACCTACAGGGCCTTGGTTCGGATGCAGCATTTAACAGCATCGAAGAATGGGAGGAGCTGTCAGGAGAAGTGTTTCGTCGCCGTGGCAGAGGACGTGGTGGGCAGACTGAAAGACCTCGAGTTTCACCGGCCAGGCCAGGTGCTACAGAAGAGGGCGATGCGTTCCAGTCTTGGCGCATGGAGATTCGAGATCTTTTCCGGAATGTCATGGCAGACCACGAACTCGATGCTCTTTTTTTTCCTCAGGCGGGTGCACCAAACCGGGATCTGGTTGAGGATCCTGAACGGCCGGACTACAGCCCGAATAATTGGCCAGAGTTGCCGAGTAACATTATCAACGACTTTGGGTTCCCAGTTGTGACTGTCCCGTACACATACTATGAGGATAATACTCCCTTTGTATTAGCTTTCATCGGAGACATGTGGACTGAGTCTGATTTGCTCGGTTATGCCTATATCTTCGAACAGGCGGTCATGTCTCGCCGTGCTCCCGAACTTATCGATAACGGCAGCAACTGAGTTCCGGGATTCAACTAACTGAGGAACTCGGGTGTCTCGGTTTTGGTAACACGCTCGTCGATGTTATCCCGACCAGATAAAAGGCAACGATGCCATTTAGCCATAAATGCAGCGGAATCTTAGGCGTTTTCTGGATTGCACTGCTAGCGGCCCCTGTCTCTGCCCAACAAGTGGAAGGCGAGGTGCCAGACCCTCGACCCAACGTCTTCTTCGATTGTGACGGGAGGGACTGCAACTCTGAGTACTACCGTACCGAGATCACCTGGGTGAATTGGGTTCGGGATCGTGATGTTGCAGATGTTCATGTAATTATGACCAGCCTGACCACGGGTTCCGGCGGTAGGGAATACCAGGTCGACTTGATCGGCTATGGTGAATACGACGGATATGAGGATACAAGCGTTTTTCAAGCATTATCCACTGATACTGACCGAGAACGGCTGGATGGGATCACACATGCGCTAGGTATTAGTCTTGCAACCTTCGCGAATCAGTCTGGGTTTCGGGGGATCGTCACACTCCAGGGTTCTGACGTTACACCTGGAGGTCCGGTGGGCACGCGCTTGGTATCGCAGGTGGAAGTAGACGACCCGTGGAACCTCTGGTTTTTCCGTTTCAACGGGAGTGGCAACCTAGACGGGGAGCAAAGCCGTTCGAGCGTCCGACTGAACACGAGCCTCTCCGCATCCCGTGTATCACCTACGTGGAAGATCAATTTCTTCGGATACACTAATCTCAACCGAGTTGAGTTTGATTTGGAGGATGGGACGTTCACTGATCAGCGCACAGACTGGAATTTAAGCCAAATGATCACGTATGCCCTGAGTGAGCATTGGTCAATCGGTGCCCTGAGCCAGGCATCCCGCTCAACCCGCACGAACCAAAACTTTAGGGCTGAACTCACACCTGCTATCGAGTACAGTTTCTTCCCCTATGATGAAGCGACTAGGCGGTCTCTAACGGTCTTCTACAATATTGGTCCCGCGTACCGAGACTACATCGATGAGACCGTATTCGGGCAATTAAAAGAGACCAAGTGGGAACAGTCTTTAGAGATCGAGCTTTCCCAGCGCCAGCCTTGGGGTGATGCTGGAATCACGGTGCGAGCATCGCACTACCTTCATGATATTGACCGACACAACGTGTCACTCCGTGGCGACGTGGACTTTAGGATTGTCAGGGGATTCAGCGTCAATGCTCGAGGGGATATCGGCTGGGTCGACGACCAGATTTATCTGTCTGCTGGTGGTGTGACCGACGAAGAAGCTCTCCTGAGGCTCCGCACAAGAGCTACGGACTTCAATTATGGAATCACTGTTGGTTTTACAGTGTTATTTGGATCAATCTATAACAATATTGTGAATAACCGGTTCCGTGGAGCAGGCGGTGCAGCAGCAATGGCGGCTTACCGTGCAGGTGGTTTTGGCGGCGGCAGGTAGAGGCGGTTTGGATGTCCGTCCACGTGTTGTAACCACAAGTGTTATTCGTTGGGCAGAGCGAACGCTATAAGGCCTCGGTCTGAGTTGGATCCGGTTACGCCGATTACAATGAATTGTTGCCCATTGCTTGTTTCGTACGTCATCGGGTTTGCGGTGCCTTCATTGCCCAGGAGATTGCCCTCCCAAATGGTTTCACCTGTTTCACTATGCACTGCGTAGAGTTGGGGGTTGTACCCACTTAGGAAAACAAGTCCCCCAGCTGTGATAAGGGGACCAGCGTTACCCATCTGCCCTAATTGGGGCAACTCCACACCGGCGAGCATAGGGTGGTTTCGGATTCCTGGCTGATCACCGAGCGGGACCTGCCATAAGTGTTCGCCAGAATTCAGATTGATCGCTGTAAGTGTGCCATAAGGAGGTTTTAGGATTGGAAGCCCCGAGACCCTTAGTCCGCGTAAACGCTGGACATAGTCTGCATCTGCAGTACCTGGCTCAGGTTCTACCAGTTGATGGACCAGGGGGCGATCCTTACTTGGGATATAGAGAATATTCGTCCTAGGATCGAATGCTGCTCCACCCCAGCCTGCTGCTCCAGTCGCACTGGGCATTGTCACCGTTCCCTCCAAAGATGGAGGTGTGAAGAGTGGCCCCAGGCGGTAAGATTCAAGCAGTTCAATTGCTTCTGCCTTTATTTCCGGCGTGAAGTCGATCACATCGTCTAATGTGAAACCCTGCCTAGCGAATGGCGCGGGCTTAGTCGGGAAAGGCTGTGTAGGGGCAGTTCGCTCACCAGGCACGTCACTTACAGAAACCTGACGTTCCTCAATTGGCCAAACAGGCTCCCCTGTCACTCGATCGAAGACAAACGTGAAGCCAGATTTCGTGATTAGAGCTACTGCATCGATGACACGTCCATCCACTTCTATCGTGACAAGATTCGGGGGGGCTGGTGGGTCATAGTCCCAGATTCCGTGATGTACGGTCTGAAAATGCCAGACGCGCTCACCTGTTCGCGCGTCTAAGCACAAGAGAGATTCTGCAAACAGGTTGTAGCCTTTTCGGTGCCCGCCGTAGTAGTCACCATTGGGAGTACCAACGGGTAGATATACGAGGCCGCGTTCTATATCGACCGTGAAGGGGGCCCATACGTTTGTGGAGCCGGTGTAAGACCAGGATTCATCCTCCCAGGTGTCGTTACCCAATTCACCGGGCTGTGGAATCGTGTGGAAAGTCCAGACTCGTGTGCCTGTCCGCGCGTCGAATGCCTGAATGTCCCCTGGAGGATTACGGTGATATACCCGATCGTCTGGCATCCCACTTCCGAGGATAACTAAGTCATTCCAGATCACTGGAGGTGAGGTATTCGTGTAGTGAAGCTTGTTGATTTCCCAGATCAGTCCTTCAGTGAGATCAATCTTTCCGCCTACCCCGAAAGATTCAATTGGCTGCCCTGTGGCCGCATCTAATGCGATCAAGTTCCAGCGACTATTGATGAAAATCCGCCTCTGATTCCCGTCGCTCCACATCGCGACCCCACGGTGGCAGAAGCCGCAGTTCCGAGGCAACTGTCCCCAGCTGTACGCTCGCGGGTCGTAGCTCCAGTACTCTTCTCCAGTGCGTGCATCAAGAGCGATAACACGACTATATGGTGTACTCACATACATCGTGTCGTTGATGACGATGGGGGTGGCTTCGAAGCGTCCAGGTCGGACACGCTCGCCCCGGAATGCCAAGCTTGAGCCCGCTATTGGCTGCTCGTCTGCATCCCAGCTCCAGGCAACCTCAAGCCCAGTAACACTCTCCCTGTTGATCTGGGTAAGGGCCGAGTACTTCATTCCCCCGGGATCACCCCCGTAGACTGGCCAATTAACGTCTTGGCATTCGACCGAAGGTCCAATGCTCGTAAACAGTAAGATTAAGGAGAACCGGCGAATGTGGACCTCCACGAGACGGGATTAGGGGAACGTTCGGTGGGGGCGTCAGAGTGTCAAGTCTAGTGGCTTGTCAAAGGAGATTGTCTGGCGCGGTCCCTAGAAACCAGCATCTTGGCCACTGGTGCCGACCTGCCTAACACGATTCGGTGGAGGTATATCATGAAATTCGCCCTAACCCTCACATTCTTAGGGGTCACGAGCCTAAGCTTTTTGTTAATCACGAATGAGGCGGTCGACCGGCCTTCATCTCTGCAAGAACCTCAGCAAGAAGCTCCTAAGAAACTACTTTTCCTTACGCATGCTGGGCTGTATAAACACACGAGTTTGCAACCTGCTGAGGAGGCAGTCGCTTCGTGGGGGCCTGCCTCGGGTTATGAACTCACTACCCTCCAGGGCTATCTGCAGGACCAGCAAGCGCTCGATTTATCAATTATCACACCCGATTACTTGGCGCAGTTTGATGGCCTAATGATGATGACGAATGGGAATCTCCCACTCGCAGACTCACAGAAGAGGGCGCTCGTCGATTTCGTAAAGAATGGAGGTGGTTTTGTTGGTGTCCACAACGCTTCTTTGACCCTCTACAACTATCCTGAATTCGGCGAGATGCTAGGTGCGTATTTTCGTAGAACAGTGAGCCAGAACCATGTTGTCGTGCTAACGGTAGAAGATTCAGAACATCCAGCGACAAAAATGCTGGGTGTGAGTTGGCCGATCATGGATGAATTTTACCAGTTCGGTACTTCTGCTTGGCATGAAGATCAGCCGCAGGAAAATGTGGATATACTGTTTGGAAATCGTATACCGCTGGGTTTCTCGCGTAACCGGGTCCGCGTTCTACTTAGCATTGATACTGAGGCTACTGATATCTCCGGGTTAGAAGAAATTGAATTGGGTGGCGATTATCCTCAGTCGTGGGTTCAAAACTTTGGGGAAGGCCGCTCGTTCTACACGTCACTTGGTCACCGAAACGATATTTGGAGCAATGACCCCGTATTCCGCGCACATCTCATAGGTGGTATACGATGGGCTCTTGGCCTAGAAGATGGCGATGCTACCCCAATTGGCCGTTAACTCCATTTGTTAGGGTCAGCAATTTGAATGTTCCCGGACTATGTCAGGCACGACCCCCCTGGAGCCTTAGGTCACAAGAGGTTCTGGAATGTTGGTCCGTCTGGTCACGCTCACATACCTTCAGGTGTCTGACTGAAAATGTGCAATAACGAACAAGTGGAGGTTTAGTGGCTGGCCATAACAAGTGGTCAAAGATTAAGCGAAAGAAAGGCGTCAATGATGCAAAACGCGGCGCACTTTTCACCAAGCTCATACGTGAGATCACTGTTGCGGCGCGCGATGGGGGAGGGGAGCCGGATTATAACGCCCGCCTTAGGCTCGCGGTTGATACCGCCCGAGCTGCGAGTATGCCGGCTGAGAATATTGAGCGAGCAATCAAGAAGGGCACTGGTGAACTAGAAGGTGTGAACTATGAAGAGGTTGCTTACGAAGGATATGGGCCCGGTGGGGTAGCGCTTTTTATCGAGTGCCTGACGGACAATACAAATCGTACGGTCGCAGCGGTACGTCACGCCCTAACCAAATACGATGGCAGCCTGGGGACCGATGGGTCGGTTGCGTGGCAATTTGACCGTAAAGGCCAAATCGTGATTGATGCCGAACAGTATGATGAGGATTCATTATTTGAGGTGGCCATAGAAGCTGGTGCGGAAGATGTGATTGCGGATGAGGATGAATTCATACTGACTACAGAAGCTGCTGATTTCATATCTGTTCAGGATGGAATTAAGGGGGCAGGAATTAAGCCAACTTCGGTTGAGCTCACTCGAATTGCTAAGAATGAAGTTGCGGTAACGGGGCGGGATGCAGAGAAGATGCTAAAGCTTCTCGAAATGTTAGAGGAGTTGGATGACGTGCAGAAAGTTCACTCGAATGCAGATATTGATGAGGACATCATCGCAGAGGCTATGTGACGGAGAAATCCAACGAAGTCCTGGTCTTGGGGGTTGATCCTGGGACCGCAGTTACTGGCTATGGCGTAGTCGCTCGTGCGGAAGGTGGTGCGGTTGCCCTTGTGGAGTGCGGTGTTATCCGAACGTCACCCGATCATGTCCTCGCGAACCGGATCCGAGAGATCTATGAAGCGATTGTGGCCTTGGTCGTACGTCACCAACCTTTCGTAATGTCTGTCGAGGATGTTTTCCACGGTAAGAACGCCCAGAGTGCCCTCAAGCTGGGACACGCTCGGGGGGCTATTCTCTTGGCTGCAGCACTCCACGACGTTGCTGTTGCAGAGTACGCTCCTCGGCAGATCAAGAAAGCTGTCGTCGGGAGTGGTAATGCGACCAAAGACCAAGTTGGTTTTATGGTGAAACAGAAACTCAAACTCAAAGAACCCCCGAAACCTGCAGATGCCGCAGACGGGGTCGCGACAGCTCTCTGTCATTGCCTGATCGGAAGCTTTCCCGGAGAGGTCTGTCTATGATCTCACGTCTTCAAGGAAAGCTCCTATCCCGAGAGGCTGCGTGTGTAGAGGTCGAGACTTCAGGAGGAGTCGTCTACGAAGTGGAAGTCCCAATTACGGTTTTACAGGGGCTTCCATCTCCGGGTGGCTCAGTTGAATTGCGTACCCTACAGGTTGTGACCGAGAGTTCTATCGCTCTCTACGGGTTTTCCAACGCTCACGAGCGACTGCTTTTTCAGAAACTGCTGACTGCTACAGGAGTGGGGGCGAAGCTTGCTCTCGCGATGATGTCAACTTATTCGGCTGAGCGTCTTGCTCGGGCCCTGGTCGAAAAAGACTCCACAGCGCTTCAGCAGGTGAGTGGTATAGGAAAAAAGAAGGCAGAGAAGATCGCACTCGATCTTGCGGATAAGGTTGCAGACCTTGCAATTGTGACCCCGGTAGTGGATGGCGTAACCGGTGGCGCGCAAGATGCGGTGCAGGCCTTAGTAAACCTGGGTTACTCATTTTCAGTGGCTGATACCGCGGTCCGTGCGGTATTAGAGGATGGAGTTCCGGATTCGACTGAAGAGTTGGTTCGGCGGGCTCTTTCGGCTACCTGAACGGATAGCAACTTGATTGTGAGCACCTTGAGTCGAGCAATCTCTGATTTCGCAGGACTTTCCTGCAATGCCGCACCAGAGCGATTAGGGGATGTAGCCCTTGAGTGCTCGGTGTATGTCTTGCATAAGGTGTTGGACTTCGGGGAGATTCCCGTATGACCGAGCACACCCATATAACAACACCCGAGTCACTTAACGAAGATTCGGCTAGTGAGCCGACTCTGCGACCCAGGCAGCTAGAGGAGTTCATCGGGCAGAATAAGGTCAAGGAAGCGCTTTCAATCTCGATTGAAGCCGCAAAACAGAGGCGGGAGCCTCTCGACCACATCCTGTTCCATGGACCTCCGGGCCTGGGCAAGACGACTTTAGCCGCGCTGCTTGCTCGGGAGATGGGTGTCAACATAAAGACCACGTCAGGCCCCATACTCGAGAAACCAGCAGACTTAGTCGGGATTCTCACTAACCAGCGGGAAGGGGATATCCTCTTTATCGATGAAATTCACCGGCTACGGCCAGTTATTGAGGAGTTTCTTTATCCGGCTATGGAAGACTGGCAGGTCGATATACGCTTGTCAGACGGGCCAAAAGCTCAGACGATGACAATGAAAGTGGAGCCCTTTACCCTCGTAGGAGCCACTACTCGTTTCGGGTTGTTGACAGCTCCAATGCGTGCCCGCTTTGGTATCGTGCATCGCCTGAATTTTTATCCGCCTGAGGAGCTTGTGACCATCGTTCGTCGGAGTGCTGAGATCTTGAATGTGGAGGCGGATGAAGAAGGAGCTATTGAGTTGGCAAGACGGGCTCGAGGTACCCCGCGAGTAGCAAATCGACTGCTCAAGAGGGTCCGAGACTTTGCTCAAGTTCGTGCCCAAGGGAAGATTGATAGGCAAGTCGCGCAGGATGCGCTAAAGATGCTCGATGTCGATGAGTACGGCTTGGATGAAATGGATGCACGTGTCCTCAAAACACTCATTGAGAAATTTGAGGGAGGCCCTGTAGGACTGAATTCGCTAGCTGTTGCCATGGGTGAGGATTCAACCACGCTAGAAGAAGTCTATGAGCCTTTCTTGATTATGGAGGGATTCCTGATGAGGACTCCTCAGGGACGTGTCGCTACCCCCCGAGCGTTCCGCCGTTTCGGTTACACAATCCCAGACGGAAACTTGAATGCTCAGGAATCGCTCTTTACCGACGGTTCGTGAGACGAAACCTGTCTAGTTCAGTTCAGTGACGGTATCACCTGACGGTTCACACGTATCTGACTACCAGTACGAGCTTCCACCCGAACGTGTAGCGAAATACCCTGTATCGGTTCGGGATGCTAGTAAGCTACTTGTGGTGGCGCGTCCAGCGGATGCTCTGTCACCGAGAGAAGACAACTTTCCTGAATTCCGTCACCTGCAGTGCAGGGATATGGTTGAGTTGTTCGAGCCAGGTGACCTGCTTGTCGTCAATGAAAGCAGAGTACTTCCGGCGAGGTTACTAGGAAGGAAATCAACTGGAGCCCCGTCCGAGGTTCTGCTCGTGAGGCCATCAGCCGATGCAGATGACCCCTATGTTTGGGAAGCTTTAGTGCGACCGGGATCAAAGCTCAAGCCTGGCCGGACTGTGGTCGTTGCGCCCGACCTAACAGTGGAAATCTTAGATTCAACACCGGAAAGCGGTCGGTTGGTTAGGTTGATCTCAAACCTGAAACCAGAGGCTGTGATCAACAAACATGGCCACGTGCCTCTACCTCCCTACATCGGCCGATCGGATGAACCAATTGATAGAGAGCGATATCAGACTGTGTACGCTCGTGAGTCTGGTTCGATAGCGGCACCCACGGCCGGGCTCCATTTCACAAATGATTTACTTACACGCTTGCAGGAACACGGAGTTCGTCGAGTTGCCGTGACGCTTCACGTTGGGATAGGGACCTTTCGCCCAGTAGCGGTTGAAGATCCAGCAGAGCACGAATTACACGAGGAGCACTATCATATATCAGAGGAAGCCGCTGACGCGATCAATAAGTCTATTATGGCAGGCAGACGGATCTGGGCGACCGGGACAACAGTGGTCAGAACACTTGAATCGGCTGTGGACAACGCAGGACTTGTACGACCTGGGTCAGGCACAACGCAGCTTTTCATACGTCCTCCGTTCAAGTTCCAGATTGTAAATTGTCTGCTGACTAATTTTCATCTTCCGCGGTCCACATTACTGATGCTTGTGGCTGCGTTGGCAGGGTATGACAACACTATGGCAGCCTATCAACAGGCGATCGCGTGTGGTTACAGGTTCTATTCGTACGGAGACGCTATGGCAGTCGTGGGTCACCAGTGACCGTACTTCTTGGACTCATCCGGTAGCCAACGATAGCGTTGAATATTGCTGTTGAGATGAGGTTGGACTGCCTTCGAACGAACAGTGGTTAGATTTTATCCACCATGTTCGACTTCAAAATTCAGAGCACTGAGGGTGCTGCCCGGCGGGGAAAATTTTCCACACCTCACGGTGAGGTGCAGACGCCGGCGTTCATGCCGGTCGGAACACTTGGTACGGTGAAAGGCCTCATTATGGACGAGGTCGGTGCGCTTGGAGCAGAGATGGTACTTGCCAATACGTACCATCTCTACCTGCGTCCGGGGCATGAACTAGTTCGAGATTTGGGAGGACTGCATGAGTTCATGCGATGGGATGGTCCGATTCTTACCGATTCGGGAGGCTACCAGGTATTCTCCTTAGCTAAGATCCGGGATTTGTATGACGATAGAGTAGAGTTTCGAAGTCATATTGATGGGTCCAAGCATGAATTTACTCCAGAATCCGTCGTAGACATTCAGCGCACGCTTGGAGCTGATGTGATCATGGCGTTAGACGAATGTCCACCCAGTGGCGCAGATCATTCGTATGTGAGCCTATCGAATATTAGGACAATAAAATGGCT
>CAWVZF010000073.1:0-10401 GCA_963934665.1 uncultured bacterium
CATAAAGGTTGGCCATTTCTACAATCCGCTTCTGAGCCAGTGGAACTCGCTCGAACGGAAGTTCTACCCCCAGATCTCCTCGAGCTACCATGACAGCATCAGTCTCAGGAAGAATCTCTTCAATAGTCCGTAACGCTTCGACTTTTTCGATCTTAGCTATAACTAGAGCCTGGTCTCCCACTCTTTTTTTGATGTTAATTACATCCTCTGGACCGCGAACGAAAGAAAGCGCGATGTACTCGACACCTTCCTCAAGCGCGAATTCCAAATCGGAAAGATCTTTTTCGGTCAAGGATGGTACCGTAAGCGTGACACCCGGAAGATTGATTCCTTTTCGAGCGTTAAGTAATCCTCCACGGATCACCTCTAGCTCTGTCCGGTCTCCCTCAGTTCCAACACACCGGAGCTCTAGGAGGCCATCGTCCAGGAGTAAAGTATCCCCAGTCTGAAGCTCTTGTGAAAGCGAACGGTATGAGCAGGGAATTTCTCCGGGCTGCACTTTATCGTACGGCGCCACTGCAACGACTTTCCCTTCCTTGAGCTCTATTGGTGCTCCAAGCTCACCGACGCGGATTTTGGGACCTGAAAGATCCACCATGATTCCGACAGGCTGACCTACCTGGGCGGCTGCATCACGGACGAAGCCTATCGCCGCACGATGATCCTCTCGCTCACCATGCGACATATTTAGGCGAGCCAAGTTCATGCCTCCCTGTACTAACTCTAAGATAGTGTCAGGTGATGTGCTCGCCGGACCAAGGGTACAGATGATTTTTGTTCTAAGCATCTATCCAAAACGGAAGAAGAGTAGGCAGATTCCATCAAAGATTCGGTCCACGAATCTTGGTCTGAGAGGAACAGAGGAGCAACACCTGCCTACTTGGGATCTGCTCCTGACTCAGGGGTAGTAAGTAATTAATCAGCACCTTTTCTTTGCATGTGCCTTAACGATCATGGAAGGAGCATCGTATCGCCAAACAAAGCTATACTTACATTCAAAATGAGAAACAGGCTGAAACCCTGAGGGAAGACCTGGGCCGAGCTTCACGAATCGCGTTGGACTGTGAGGCAGCTGGCTTCCACCGATATTCGGACCGTCTCTGCCTCGTCCAACTCACGACAGATAGTGCAACTTACGTTCTGGATGCTTTGGGCTTCGATGTATCTCCGCTCCTGAGGGCCTCACTAGAACACCCTAATGTTCAGGTGAACATGCACGGTTCCGACTTTGACCTGGTGCTCCTTGGGCGGGATCTGGGTATCCATCTTAGTGGGCTTTTTGATACCCAGATTGCAGCAGCGCTTCTCGGTCGAGAGTCACTCGGTCTAGCAAGTTTATTAAAGGACTATTATGGCGTAGAGCTTTCCAAAAAGTACCAACGTGCAGATTGGGCAATGAGGCCTCTAACAGAAGGAATGCTCGAGTATGCAGCTGCGGACACGCAATACCTAAATACACTCTCAGACCAGATGCGTACGGAACTCCGCGCTAAAGGGAGAGAGTCCTGGTTGGTGGAAGAATGCCAAGCACTCGAAGGATCATCGTCATTAGTCCAACACTCAGAGAAAATTGATCCCGTCAGCCGAGTGAAAGGCGCACGTGAACTGACACCGCGACAGCTAACAACACTTCGGCAGGCGCTTCAGTGGAGGGACGAGCTAGCGAGAGAAAACGATAAGGCTCTCTTCCGGATCGTCGGGGATGGTCCACTACTAGAAGCAGTTATCATGAACCCGCGCCACTCGAGAGAATTGTTTGACATCAAGGGTTTTCCTAAGGGTCTAGCCCGAAACAAGGGTTCTGACCTGGTTCGTATATGCGAGTCTGTAGCTCGGATACCAGAGTCTGAACTTCAGCCATATCCAAGTCGCCCTAGAGCAAGAAACAGGAGATCAAGCCCAGAGACAGAAGCCCTGCTGGAAGCACTCAAATCGGTTCGTAATACTCACGCAGAAACGCTTGGTATCGCAAAGGGTACCCTACTTTCCAACGCAGTACTTTCCAGAGTAGCCAGGACCAACCCGAAAGATCTTAGCAGCCTAGCAGAGGTGGAGGGGATGAGAGGCTGGAAAATTGAAGTAGTTGGGGATTCGCTCTTGAAAGTTATTCAGCGAGGCTAGAGTGCCCCTTCCTCGGCATTAGCCCCCAGAAGACTCTTCCTTCCTCTTACAGTCGATGCAATAACGCGCATGTGGCAGTGCATCTAGGCGATCCAAGCCAACAGCAGTACCGCAGGTATGACAAATACCAAAATTCTTGGGGTCGTTGTATAGACGCCTGAGGGCCTCTTCGATTCGGTATAGATAGCGGCCTTCTTTACTTGCAAATACTGCCGCCTTTTCGCGTTCCATAGCTTCCGTACCCTGGTCCGCCATGTGATCTGTATAAACAGAGAGATCAGAATCCACTGACTCACGACCAGATTTCGCCATCTTATCGAATAAACCCAGTGCCCTGAGAGCTCTATCTCTCTCATCAAGGAGACGCTTTTCAAGATGCGCGAGTTGCTTTTTCGCGAGGGTCATCTCTCTATCTCTGAACCAAAGAAACAAGTGGTACCCAAAACTAATTACGGGTAGAAGAAGCGTCCACGTTAGTGCTTCGCTAATCCAATCTTTTAGTCAAATTCGTCAAACCATTGCCAGAACGGCCGTTGGAGCTATTAG
Organism: uncultured bacterium; assembly: GCA_963934665.1. GTDB lineage: Bacteria > Gemmatimonadota > Gemmatimonadetes > Longimicrobiales > Gaopeijiaceae > UBA1142. The sequence continues at coordinate 2,668 of CAWVZF010000073.1, forward strand.
TACGAATTAGACGTTGGGACCTGAAATCGTAAATGCGGGTAGATTCGTATCACACTGTGAACGGCCATCCAAGACGAGCTGCAACATGACCGCTGAGAGCATGCATTGCCGCCGATGTGGCAAAGACACTCCCCCTCTGAACAAAGCTCCATTCCGTAACGAACTTGGTGACCGGGTACTTGCTGAAATCTGCCCATCATGCTGGGAGGATTGGCTGCAGCATCAGACTTCACTCATCAACCATTATGGGCTGGACCCCCGTGAACCAAAGGCCCGTGAATTTCTATATGAACAGATTGAACACGTCTTACTGCAGGGTGGCGAAGGCAAGGAGATAGACACCTCTAAGCAGGGTACAATTGACTGGGCTCCCCCTGGGAGTTGAGTAACTATACCAACCAATATCTCCAACTGCCCCATCCCTAAGGACACGCTGCGGCTAGGAGCAGCCGCAGCTCCTACTATGCGCTACTCAGAACTTCTTTTGCTTGGCTGAGCGCAAAACGTAGATCTTCCTTATCGATCGTAAGCGGTGGAGCGAACCGAATCACCTGGTGATGGGTTTCTTTGGCAAGGATTCCACGAGCGTGAAGCGCTTCGCAAAACGGTCTAGCCACTCCGCTTGACTCCTTGATCACTACACCAATCATCAAGCCTTTTCCTCGCACTTCTTCGATATGTGGTGACTCAAGCTCGCGGAGTTGATCCATAAACCAGCCTCCGAGTTGATCTGAGCGTTCCGGCAGTTTCTCATCAACGATCACATTTAGTGAGGCTAGGCCAACCGCAGCTCCCAACGGATTTCCTCCGAATGTCGATCCATGGTCTCCCGGATCAAATACATCCATGAATTCAGCATCTGCGATTGTCGCTGAGACTGGGTAGACACCTCCGCCGAGTGCTTTCCCAACGATCTGAACATCAGGACGAACCGACTCCCAGTCACAGCAGAACATTCTTCCAGTGCGACCCAAACCCGTTTGGATTTCATCAGCCATAAAGGCAACTTGGTTCGCTGTGCAGAGTTCCCTTGCCGTGCTTAAAAAACCTGGGGGCGGGACAACAACACCACCTTCACCCTGAAGTGGTTCTACCAAGAAACCAACCGTGTTTTGGTTGATCGCCGCTTCAAGCGCTTCAGAGTTCCCGTATGGGATTTCCACGAAGCCAGGGGTGAAAGGGCCAAATCCATCTTTATATTGATCTTCAGAAGAAAAGCCCACAATAGTCGTGGTTCGCCCGTGGAAGTTGTTATCGCAAACTATGATTTCCGCCCTGTCTTCGGGCACTCCTTTCACCTTGTAACCCCATTTTCGTACCATCTTGATCGCAGTTTCTACAGCCTCAGCCCCTGTATTCATCGGTAACGCTTTTTCAAAGCCTGTCACCTCACACAGTGTATTCAAGAATGGCCCCATCTGATCGTTGTGGAACGCTCTTGACGTCAACGTCAGTTTCTGCATTTGCGCTAATGCAGCCTCGATAATTAAGGGGTGTCGGTGCCCCTGATTGAGCGCTGAATAAGCGCTTAGCATATCCAAGTACCGCTTTCCGTCCACGTCCCACACCCAAGAGCCCTCTCCACCTTCCAGCACAACCGGAAGTGGATGGTAATTATGCGCACTATAGCGGTCGACTTCCGTCAAAAACGCTTCCACTCTAGACATTGTCGCCTGCGTCATCGTCTCTCCGTATCTGCATGATTATGCATTTAATTAGTATACTAAATCGCACCTAGGCGGACCAGTCACTCCAACATCTGATGCCTAAGTTAGTGCTTAACCCACTGGAGGCTTAGGAGACTCGTCTATCTCAAGTCGAAAGACATCAGGACGGGCGTAATGTCCAGTCACATCGAAGTCAAATTTACTGCGTGGGACAGCTGACATATCTAAGTCTGCGACCAGCATACCCTCCTGATCCCATAGTGGCCCAGCCAAACACTCTCCTAGAGGGCTATAAATAGCTGAGCCACCTCGGCTTAATGTTTCGGGCCACTCTTCGAGGTCTGACTTGATCTCCAAATCAGCTGGATACATGTCCCGTCGCACATACTGATTACAGCCCAGCACAAAGCATCTGCCCTCTAGTGCGATGTGTTGCAGAGTAGACAGCCAACGCTCACGGGAGTCAGCCGTGGGGGCAAGGTAGATCTCAACCCCCTTGCCATACATCGCCATGCGGGCCAATGGCATGTAGTTCTCCCAGCAGATCAGGCCACCAACTTTGCCGAAAGGAGTGTCGATCGCAGTAAGCGTGCTCCCATCCCCCTCGCCCCAGATCAAACGCTCAGCTGCCGTTGGCTTTAGCTTGCGGTGCTTTCCAAGCAGTGACCCGTCTGCACCGATGTAGAGCAGAGTGCAGAAGAGCGTACCTCCGCTATAGGTACTGTCTCTCTCCACAACGCCCACACAGAGGAAAGTACCAGCCTCGGCCGCTGCCTCTCTCATACGGTCGACTTCAGGCCCTGGAATTTCTATCGAAGTCGCCCAATACCGCTCCCAAGTTCTTCGGCCAGCTTCGGAACGGCCCCCAACTGCGGTTCCAAAGGCCAATCCCCTAGGATATCCACCGACATAGGCTTCAGGAAACAGAACGAGGTGAGCTCCCTGTTTTGCCGCATCAGCAGTCATGGAACACACATGCTCAACCGTGGCATCAAGATCGAAAGGGATGGCCGCGGTCTGCACAACTGCAACACGGACAGTGCTAGTGTTTGACATCAGCCTCGTCCTTTAGGAAAAGGAAATTGATCTCTAGCTGGGGCAGGGATTCTACAGGCTGAAGACTCAGAGGCCTACCCCCCTGAATAGATCAACTCGGTTATGACTTCCCCGACGATTTCCAGTGTTGTGGCACTAACATTCGAAGGGATGTCCTCTGGGGTGTGCCAGTAAATATTATCTGAACCACCATAGGTGAAGTCGATGATATCGACGGTTTGAAGACCTGCCTCATTGAGCGGTATGTGATCGTCACTCAATCGAATTCCAACGGACTCCGGAAAGACATTAGAGTAACCCAGTCTCGCTGCAGTCCTCCAGACTTTCTGTACTACAGGCAGTGCATGCTGAGCGGAATAACCCTCTATCGGAAAGCTTGGATCTGCATCCCCAACCATATCCAGTAGAACTCCGTACATTGGCCTCTCACCTGGACTCAGGAAAGACAACTGATCCGCATATCTTCGAGCTCCAATAAACATATCTGCTGCCTCGGGACCATAGTCCTCTCCGTCCACAAATAGGAGATCTATACCTAGCGGCGGTAGGGCATCAGACATGATCCGGGCCAATTCGAGCAATACTGCGGTACCCGAGCCCCCATCGTTCGCACCTGGAACAGGCAACTCCTGCTGGGCTAGATCTTTCGCCTGGTCTGCACGTGGCCGGGTATCCCAATGAGCAAGCAAGAGAAGACGCCTCTCAGCCTCTGGACGGTAACGTGCAAGCACATTCACAAGAGTAAGTGAGTCCGAGTATGTGGTTACATAAGTAAATGTGTCAGCTATGACTTCTGGCGCGAATGAATCAAGTCGTGCGAGCATCCAACGAAGTTGGCGATCGTGACCAACTGTACCTGGTATACGCGGACCAAAGCTGACTTGTAGTTCAACTAGATCGTGGGCTTGCTGGCCTTCGAAAGAAGGGCGACCCGGTGTGGGGCCCTGAGGGATGTCTCCTCCACATCCCGCAATGACTAGGACAGTCGTCAAGTAACTCAAGCTTGAGCGCATAATACCTACATCCGAGAGAATCTTGGCGTACTAACCGCTTCCGGTTAATAGAATAACCTAGCACTTTGTGATGACACTTCACTCAGGCTGTCAGTCTACTTTAGCTATGCTCTCAAAATATCCTGCGCTTTGGCACACAAATTCCTATATCTCTGTGGCAATCCTTTGTCTAGTGATGGCATGCACACCGGATGACACCACTCAGTCCTCTACAGTACGAGGTGCTCCCAGCACCACATATGATGAGTTTTGGACGACACTCCAGGAACTATGCGGTCAGGCATTCCCAGGACAACTCATCGAGGCTAATCCATCCGATGAATTGCTCACAAACCAAGTACTCATTATGCACGTGCGAGAGTGCCAGGAGGACTTCGTTAAAATTCCTTTCCATGTAGGAAATGATCACTCAAGAACTTGGGTGATCTCTCGACAAGCTGACGGTCTGCGCCTCAAGCATGAACACAGACACGAGGACGGCACGGAAGACGAAATAACACAGTACGGCGGCGATACTACGAGCCCAGGAAGTCGCTCTCGCCAGGATTTTCCAGCCGATGCTCATACCGCATCACTGGTACCAACTGCGACAGACAACATCTGGACTCTTGAGGTCAATTCAGGTCGAATATTCTTGTATTCTCTCAGGAATCAGATCACGGGTCGCCGTGTTCGTCTTGAGTTTAACCTGACTAAGCCTATTGAAACGTTGCCGCCAGCGCCGTGGGGGGCTAGCTGAGGAACCTTCTAGAGATCATCCACAATCAGAGTAGCCACAGACGTGGCACTTCTTGCATCCTTCCTCAAACACGAAGTGGGCTGAGTTGCACTCTGGACATGTATCAAGGTGTAACGGATCACCCCCAATCGCACTGACAGCCGCTTGCGTCTGTACTCCTGCCTCCGTGCTAACTGCCAGAGGCAAAGCTTCCTGTACTCCGTCCTTCATCTCGAGATAGCGCTCGATCGCCTGTCCAATGCCATCGGGTGCCGAAAGCACTTTATTCGCTCCTAGCCCCACTGCCCGGTCACAGGAGATTCCACGCAGCTGATCTTTCACTTGGCTAATAGGGATACCGGACCGAAGAGCTAACGACATCAAACGGCCAATTGCCTCTGCATCTGCGTTTGGGGCTCCACCAGCCTTGCCCAAAGTGCAGAAAACCTCAAATGGCTTGCCGTGATCATCCTCGTTAATCGTCACATAAAGGTCACCGAGTGGGGAGTTCACCTTCATCGTGTAACCTTGAAGAGCCGCTGGGCGTTGACGCTTTTGCCTAGCTGCCCCCAGCGTCTCGTCCTCTCCCATCAATTGGTGTTTAAGACGTTCAACCTCAATTCGAAGGTTATGTGCTTCTTCACGAGCGTCGGCCAAAGAGTGCTCCAGCTCGGATACGTTTTGGGCTGCAGCCTGTCCACTCTGATCCGTCTTGCCGGTGGAAAGCACTTGCCCCTCCCGAGCGCCATCTCGGTAGACCGTAACCCCCTTACACCCAAGGCTGTACGCGAGCTCGTAGATTTCACGTACGTCTTCAGCTGTCGCATCATTCGGGAAATTTGTCGTCTTAGAGATTGCAGAATCTGTGTGTTCCTGAAATGCTGCCTGCATGCGCACATGCCATTCAGGGGTGATGTCGTGAGCCGTCCGAAACACTTGCTGAACTTCTTCCGGGACCTCGTCGAAGTGGATATGTCCCTCTTCTGCAATTTGCTCCATGAGCTCTTCAGAATACCAGCCTCCGTCCTTAGCTACCCGAATGAAGTCCGGGTTCACGTCCGGCATTAAGACACCAGCCTGATTCCGCATGAAGGCTACAGCAAATAAGGGTTCAATACCGCCGGAGCAGCCTGCGAAAATCGATATCGTTCCGGTTGGCGCCACCGTAGTAAGGTTGCAGTTCCGTAGTTCCCGCTCTTGACGAACGCGACCACCATTGAGGCCAACTGCAGCACTTTCATCAGGGCCCCAAACCGACTCTGGCCACGCTGGGAACACCCCTCTCTTTTCCGCTAATTTCTCTGAGGCTCTACGAGCTTCTTCATCCACAAATCCCATGACACGCTGCCCGAGAGCAACTCCCTCCTCAGAATCGTATCCGATACCAAGGCGAATCATCATGTCAGCCCAACCCATGACACCCAGCCCAATACGACGAATATTTTGTGCTAATTCATGAATTTGTTGGAGCGGGTAGACGTTAGCATCAATGACGTTGTCTAAAAAATTGGTAGAGAGGTGAACTACCCGCTTCAGTCCTTCCCAGTCGATGCCCTCCTCAGGATCGATGCCTGGGTGCGCTTCTTCTTTTACGAATTTCCCTAAGTTAATGCTGCCAAGATTACAGACGTCGTATGCTAGAAGCGGCTGCTCCCCACAAGGGTTCGTTGCCTCGTAGCTTCCCAGTTTTGGCACGGGATTATATTCATTCGCCCGATCAATAAAGAACGTTCCAGGTTCACCCGTTAACCAAGCTCCGTAGATGATCTTGTCAAAGATCTCCCGGGCATTTTCCTGTCCCACAACCTCTCCGGTTTTCGGATTTATGAGGTCGTATTCACTATCCTCTGAGACCGCTTCCATGAAGGCATCAGTGATGGCAACCGAAATGTTGAAGTTGGTCACTTGAGATGTGTCATTCTTGCAAGTAATAAAGCTACGGATATCCGGGTGATCGACTCGCAGGATACCCATATTTGCGCCCCTCCGCGTTCCTCCCTGCTTTACTACGTCCGTGCTTGCGTCGTAGAGCTTCATGAAGGAAATCGGACCGGAAGCCACACCCATAGTGGAACGCACTGTTTCACCCTCAGGCCTGAGGCGTGAGAAGGAGAAGCCCGTGCCACCACCGGATTGGTGCACCAGAGCCATCGAGGTGAGGGTGTCGTAGATCCCCGCTCTACCGTTAGAAAGTGCGTCTTCTACGGGTAGTACAAAGCAAGCTGAAAGCTGTCCTAGAGGCCGACCAGCATTCATCAAGGTAGGTGAGTTGGGTTCGAATTCTCCCCGGACCATTAGACCATAGAACTGCCTGGCCAATTCCTCTACCGCAGTCTCGGATGACCCATATTCTTTATCCACTCCAGCTATGGTTCGTGCAACCCGCCAAAACATCATTTCTGGCTCTTCGGTGGGGTTGCCCTCAGCATCCTTTTTCAGATAGCGCAGAGCTAGAACAATCCGCGCATTTTCAGTTAGTGTTGGTTCAGGAAGGTCAGTTGGAAGCACGTCATCGAAGATGACCGATTCTCTTGGTGGCCGAGGTTTATGAACGGATGGCATAGCGCGAATTAGGCTCTAATCAAGATGGAATTGTGGAAAAAGCTTAAAACAGGCGTTGAAAAACGGCGGGAACCCTCTCCCGCCGCGATATTTCTTGTGGAAAACTGCTCAGTGGACCACTAGATACTGAGCGAAGCCATAATACGAGTGCAATATCTTGTGGTCAATACTTTTCTTTAATCCAGCCTAAAATGACTAAATCTGCTAGTATTTTAGAAGAATATACGGCTTATGTTCGGGTATTCTAGAGGATATTTGGGATAGGGTGCGCTTAGAAGGGCATACCGAGCCTCACATAGAATTGGACTTTCTTGTTCCCGGCCAACTGAAGGGCGGCTCCAGTACGAACCAACATATTGATGTGATAGAACGACAAAAGCTCTCCTGTAACCTCTGCGCCCACCGAATACAGTGCCTCGCGTCGTGGATTCTGGAATCCACCGGGCGACATACGGGGTCCCCAAGCATTACCGGCGTCAGCAAATATCGACCCAGTGATTCGATCAAAATGGAGTGGCCAGGCACCCAGGCCCCAATTCATTAGGGCAAGTGGTATCCGATACTCTGCTGAGGCTGCCCAAGCGTAGCGTCCGTAGCGAGCGGATTCTGGATAGCCACGTATCGGGAAAAAAATCGGTGTCCCACCAAAAAGTGATATACCAGTGACCTGTTCTGGACTCCCTGAAGCCCCACCCACATCGAAGTGACCAGCTGTCGC
>CAWVZF010000074.1:0-10372 GCA_963934665.1 uncultured bacterium
AATACCCAGGTCGATGTGCCAAGTGGCTACTCGTCAAGTGGATCCAAGGATTTTAATGTTACGACCATAGGACTAGCGTGGAAGCCTATTGGAAACACCGTCCTTAAGACTGACTACGAGATCCACAGCAACGAATCTTTATCAGGAATTAACCAATTCAATGTGGCCATTGGATGGCTGTTCTGATCGTATCCATATGATATTCCAGGGCCATCCCTGGATATCATTGCGGATTCGATACCAACCAGTTGTAGATACCCCGTGGGCTTTCAGCCCACGGGGTATCTTGATCTTGTTAATAGCCCTCTCGGTGCTCCCTGCATTCGAGCACATCCAGGTCAGCGCTCAAGTACTAATGACACAGGATGAGGCCCTCGCCCTAGCCTTTCCTAGTGCCTCAGGCTTTGAACGAACAACGGCGTTCCTTGATAACCAACAGGCTGAACAAATCGAGCAGTTAGCAGGAGCGCCCCCGGATAGGCTCACCATCACTCACTATATCGCTATGCAAGGCAATAGCAGAATTGGTGTCGCTTACTTCGATGCTCATCTTGTTCGAACACTTAACGAAGTGCTTATGGTCGCAATCGGATCGGAAGGTAGGATTTTGAGTATTGAGGTTGTGGCCTTTGCCGAACCCCCTGAATACAGAGCTCCAGAGAGATGGCTTGATTTGTTTGAGGGCAAATCTTGGGAGGACGATCTCTCACTTAAGGGGGATATTCCAAACCTAACCGGGGCAACGTTGACCACCCGGGCTGCGAAAAGAACAGTAGAACGCATCCTTGCATTGCATCGAGTGCTCGATCCACTAGAAGAGCGAATGCAGTGACCACCTTTCAGCGGCAGTTCGTATATATATCCACGATCGCAGCAGTCATTAGTGGAGTTTTATACATAGGGATTAGGACCTTCGCAGAACCTGCAGACCCTTGGGCGCTCGTAAACCATCCCCTGGAGCCTTGGGCACTCAAAGCACACATCCTTACTGCCCCATTAATGCTGTTTGCAGTAGGACTTATTACCGCACAGCACATCATACGAAGTCTCAGGTCTAGCCTACCGACAGGACGCCAGAGTGGCCTGATCATGACGGCCCTCTTCGGACCTCTCGCTCTAACTGGTTACTTACTCCAGACTGTCATATCACCCTGGGTTACAAGCCTCCTTAGCTGGACCCATTTGGGCCTGGGCCTGATCTGCGCTGTTGCCTTAGTTGTTCACTGGCGCGTGCTCCAGGGTCGACGACTGAAACGAAGACCCGGTGCTCTGCCTGTCCTACGATTGCCATCAGAAGAGTTGGATCCGGATGACGATCACCCGCATTCTCCGGAAGTGACTTAACTCAGACTCCGAGGTTATCCAGGCCCGGAGTGGTCATCGACTCGCCCCCCTTTGTAACGATCATCCCTTCGGTATCTTCGAGGCGCTTCATCAACTGAAAACCCTCAACAGGGCCAAGAACCATAATTCCTGTGGAGAGAGCATCGGCCTCCATCGCGCTGGTCGTGACAACTGTCACAGCGCTCGCTTGGCTCGGTGAGTAACCAGTCCGAGGATCAATGATGTGGTGAAAACGCCGGTCGTGTGTGAAGGCCTGCATGTAGTCACCGGATGTTGCGATACACTCACCACCCAAACGCACATTAGCCAACAACCCTTGTGGTTCTGCGGGGTCCCGGACACCGACCGTCCATGGATCCTCTAACGAACCATCTCCACCGGACGCCATGTCTCCACCCGCATTAATCAGAATCCGCTCAGCACCATCATCTACTAAAGCACGCACGGTCTGATCCACGATATATCCTTTCGCGATTCCATCCAGAGTCACCTTCATCTCTGAACCCTCAAGCACGATAGCATCGCTATCAATTCGAACTCTCCGATAGTCGACTGACTCTAGAATGCGCTCGACCTCATGATCTGGAGGGGGCCGGTTGCTCGCTTCGAAGTGCGATGCGTATAGCTCTAGCAGAGGTGCTACCGTTACATCAAACGCACCGTCCGTTATCGATGAGTAGGTCAAAGCTCGACCCATGACCTCTACGAGCTCAGGTGGAGGAGTCTCTATGAGCCCTTTCTCGTTAAGTCGGTCCAGCGGCGTATCCCTCCGATGGCGACTCAGAATCCCCTCGAGTCTCTCCATCTGACCGAATGCGTTCCGCACCATCTCCCGAGCAACTTTGAGCTCTGGAGCAACAATGGTAACGATGACTAGCGTCCCCATCTGTGTCCGAGTTTCACTAACACGGTGGAGACCTGCTCGACTGATAAGCGAACGTACAAGGCCCGTGCCCATCGCAAGCGAAACACCTGCCACGGCAGTAATGCGGAGCACCTGGCGCCGGGTGACCTTTCGCCTGTCCTTATGCTCCATCAGCCACTCCTTCGAGCGATCCCAACTTCACCTGTATCAACCGGGGTCGGATCTCTTCCATCTCGTGGCGGCATACTCCTGCTTTCTCGATAAGCTGCACTTCACAAACATTGCAGCGCACACATTCCTTGAAGTTGATTTCTGGTCCCTCAATCGCTCCTGTTGGGCATTTCTGCTGACATACCAGGCAGTGATCGCACTGCTCGACACGCCGAATTCGTTTTGGTGAAACCACCGAAACAATCGCCAACGCTGCTCCGAGGGGGCACGCATAACGACAGTAGAAGCGTGGCACGATTGCTGAAGCCAAAATGAAAGCACCGGCAATTACCCATAACAGGATGCTCGGACTCCTAAAGAAGACTGTGCCAAACGGCTCAAAATACTCGTAGAAGCTCACGTGACTCCCAGCTAGCGCGGGGATCACAATGATCGCAAGAACTAGGTATTTCACCCAAAGCCCCATCCGGTGGGCATCTGTTGAGGGTGTCCTCTTCCAGCTTTCGGGGATAATCCGATCTAGAAAGTCCTGGAGTGCGCCAAACGGGCACAAGAAACCGCAGAATACCCTGCCCCAGATGAGCGTGGTGACCACGGTGAAGACAACCATGAGCAGGAGAGGTAGATCATCCAAAAAGACTGAAGGACCGACCCAGATCGCGCTCGTGATATGAGAAACCGAAAGGAAACCACCATCCACAAATCCAAGAACCAACAAAGTTACACCGAGTGAAACCCAGCGAAGCAAAGTGATCTTTGTGAAGAATGCAGCCATCCCGAATGCAAGCACGAGCAAAATCAACGCAACACGAGTCCAAGAAGTGTTCGCAATCATGCGCTCCAAGAGCGTTTCCTCTTGGATTAATGTGAAATCGAAACCTTCACCCGGAAGAATTTCGTCTGAGCCTGAGATAGCTGAGGAATCCGATAGTCCTTCCAGCTCAGCCTCTGCGGTGTCGATTAGGGCAACTCCCTCGACAGTTGTTGAGGGCAGGTCGGTATTCGCGAGTGCCTCAGCGGCCGCCCTCTCTTCCGCTGCCGCACGCTCAGCGGCCGCTTCCGCCTCTGCCGCGGCGGCGGCTGCTTCCTCGGCCATGATAATCCGCGCTTCCTGGGTCGTGTAATCCAGCGTGTGGAAACCTAGCCTGGGACCGAGGTCGTAGAGGAACGTGAACGGCCTCGTGATGTCGACTGTATCTTCGACCATCATGACCCCTGTAATCGTTGCCTCGCCGTACGAGACACCTCCTGAGGTCAAGCCCAACATCACGATATTTTCAGGCGAGATGTCGATCGTGTCCCCACCCTGTTCGATCGCCCAACCCTCTCTGACAAAAAGCCGGAGACGCGGCCCGTCCACTGTGTAGAGCATGAGATGATCCGCACCTCCACGTCTTTCAACAGAGGCTAAGGCGCGCTGGTACATCTCTTCACCCAAGAGATACTCTCCAACCCTATCGCTCCACATGTGTGCAATAGAGATGCCAGCAGAGCCCTCTCCAGGCTCAGTCACCTCAAGCCGCTCAACAACGCCTCGGCGGCGAAGCTCGAACCAAGAAAGGCCTACCACATCTTCTACCGTCCCCGTTGGTAATTCGACCTCAAACGAGTAGGCATTTGCCACACGACGGGCTGTGTTACGTATGCCACGGGAAAGCGCTCGGACGCTGATGGAGACCTGAGAAATTCCGTCGACATCTCCACCCACACGGAATGCTTCGCCGACGTACTTCCCTGTGTATTGTTCCTGGAAGCCCGGCCTTCGAAGGAAATCCCCCATGCTCCGCATGTACGATTCACGGTAACTCGTCACTCTGATACCCGTGACCGTCCCGTCCAGCTTCATCCCCACCAATGTCTCGATCGTACCGCTATACCCGTACTCCTCGGGAGGCAAATCAGAGGTGATGAAGACGTACCCGATGAGTTCCTGACCTCGATACGCCTGCTTTACGAGAGGATCCCCTGTAGCTGGGGAAAAGAGATCCGCCTCAGGCATTACTTCCCGGAGGAGCGATTCCGACACACCATCGATGTTCTGACTCTTCAGATCATTCGGCACAGCCAATGACGCGAGAACTACAATTGGAAATACGAGGCATCGTATATGTGTCATCGGCAAAGCCTAAAAAGGTGCCAGATACTCAGCTTGCGATCTGCGGATTCAACCGACAGAAACTGCGTCACCCAAGTCATCCCCATCGCTCACAGCCATAGCATCACCTCGTGCGCCGATGCCGATTGCAACTATTGCCCAGACAGCCATGACAGGAGCTGCGATCAGGGCAATAGTACCGAGTGAAAGTCCGATGAACGTACCAAGCCCATAGTAGATCCAACCACTGAACAAATCACCGCCCCGGTACACTGCTGCATCGATAAAGGCCTTGGATTTGTACTTTTCCTCACGTGATACCACAGTGAACAACACTTCCCGAGCTGGTTTCGTAATACCGTAACGGCCCGCGCGATAGATCACCTGAACCACCATTAGAGTTACCAGGGTGGGATAGATTCCGAGGGCAATGAATCCCACCACTGTGGCCACAGGGATTAGCGCTAGGGCCACCCCCACATTCAGCCAGCGGAGGATCCGCGCGGTCAACCACACCTCAAAGAAAATTGTCAGGACGTTGACGGTCAGATCGATTTTCGACAGAAAGGCTCTGCGTTCACCTCGATCAGTCATTACCTCGTACACAATGTCAGACTGTGCGAAGTAAAGAACGGTAGACGCAAATGTCATTAACGCGATAAAGGCGGCGATCCCCGTGAGGTACGGCGAAGCGAAGACTGCTTTCATCCCCGACCATGCTCCACCAGAAAGCGGCCGACCTGATTCACCTGCAGCATCAACTCCACCGGTTTCAAAGTTTCGATGCAACGCCCCGGCAAACCATGAAGCTGCCTCAAGCGGCACACACGAAATCAAAAGGAGGTAGAACACTGGCACCTGTTCTGCCAAAAAGATTACAACCTGCGGCCCACAAATCCCTCCGAGAGAAGCCCCTACAGCGATGAAAGCGAAAAGCCTCTTTCCTTGGTCGTTGTCAAAACAGTCGGCTACGAGACCCCAGAACACTGTTACCACAAAAAGTGAGAAGATGCTCGCCCACACATAGAAGACTCGATCAATCCATGGGCGCATTTCCACTGGGAGGAAAAGGAGGCTCGCCCAAAAACCGATTAGACAGGCAATAAAGAAGCGATTCACGAGAGGTACAAAGACGCCACGAGAATATCTAGACGCTACCCACGAGTATGCCGGAACTGCTACGAAGACCATGACCACGAACACGGCAGTCCACAGGATCTGGAGGTTGCCCCGGTCTTCGGCCGCAATCTCATCTCGCACGGCCCTCAGGATGTACCACGCGAACATGATGAAGAAGCCATAGGCCGCAGCCCAAAGCATTCCCCTGAACTCTTCGTCATCCCTGAAGTCAACGAAGTAGCCAATCAGCCCTTTTAGCACGCGGACCTCCAAGCAGTTAGCAGGCCACAAATCTCGATGGCTAAGCCTCGGGTAGCCCTCTGTTCGAAACAGCATCGGCTATGGGCTCAAGCGCTGCATGATAGGGTTCCTGTAGCCACCTCACCAGAAGTTGCGAGCGCGGTAGGCGTGATTCAGGACACCAGTCCGGTGCAAGGATGGGCGGAACTACCTAGACTGTCTACTTCAGAATAAAGTAATCTCCGTATTCCTATGATGACGCTAAATCGGATAAGGCAAGGAGCCGCAGCACCATGAATCAAGATTGCAACGTTGTCCCTGAAAGATCACTGACAAGATCCCCAGGTCTCATACTGACCCTAGCCTTAGCTTTGTTGCCCAGCGCCTTTCTAGCCGGCACCCCAAACGTCAGTGCCCAGGCACCTGCCCAACCCACATCTGGCCAGCAGGTAGTCCTGGTCACGGGCTCCACATCCGGGTTGGGCCGTGAGGTTGCACTTCGGCTCGGAGCGATGGGATGGCACGTGATTGTGCACGGACGTAGTCAAGAACGCGGAATAGAGGTCGTGGACGAAATCAACAGTCAGGGTCCCGGCAATGCACGATTCTACAGAGCTGATCTAGCTTCTTTTGATCAAACGAGAGAATTCGGTGAATCGCTCCTGAGAGACTACGAGCGTATGGACGTTCTGGTGAACAACGCAGGCTTTGGTTCAGCACCAAATGAGCGCTTGGTGTCAGAAGATGGACACGAATTCCGATTCCAAGTGAACTACCTGTCCACTTACTTGCTCACCCACATGCTCATGCCTCGTCTACGCTCGAGCTCACCTTCCCGCATCGTAAATGTCTCTTCATTAGCTCAAAGCCCTATCGATTTCGATGATGTAATGATTGAAAACAACTTCAGTGGTGGGAGAGCTTACGGCCAAAGCAAGCTCGCCCAGATCATGTTCACCTTCGACCTGGACGAGGAACTAGATGGCACCGGTATCATGGTGAACTCCCTTCATCCAGCGACATACATGCCTACTGGGATGGTGCTGAGAGCGGGCGCTCAACCCCGTGCTACAATCGACGAAGGCGCGGATGCGGTGATGCAGTTGGTAGTATCTGACGAAATTGAGGGCGGCCAATTTTTCCGGGGTCTAGTGCCGGCACAAGCAAATGCCCAGGCCTATGACATGCAGGCCCGAGCTAGTCTCAAGGCACTAAGCGAGGAGCTAACTGGAATCCGCTAAGCTACGGCCTAGGGGATTTCCAACGAGCTTTCCCCCAGCGCTTATCAGGTAATAGGCTCGCCTACTGGCGGGCATGCCATGCTGCTAACACCTCGGCTTCCCGTTCAGCCGAGATGCCGGCCCTCAGATCCGCCTGACGTTCTGGAGTGCGGGAGAAATGAAAATCCAAAGTCTCCTGAGCAGTGACCGCTAGCGGCCGGAATGTCAGACCAGCCTCAACCTCTGGTGTAAGATCGAAACGAGCGAACCCTTCAGATCCTGGGGTGGGCGGCCTCCATACTGGCATGTGTGAATACGGGCGAATCCCTATTTGGGTAAGAAATTCAAGGTTGACCCAAGTGAATGTCGTCTCCGCAGTAGTGATCCCTCGGATCCCGTAGAGCAATTCAGCCATCGGCCTAGGTGTCCTAGGCCCGACACCGTTAAATACTCCGGCCGTACCATCTTCTGCCATGCGGATCATCCATTCTGTAAAGTCTCGTACATCGATGATCTGCACCGGGTCAGTGGGTTCACCGGGAGCAAGGACTTCACCACCACGGTTGATGCGTACAGGCCAGTAGGTGAAGCGGTCGGTGTCGTCACCTGGGCCGATAATGAGTCCAGGACGAACAATATTGGTGCGGCCTACGAAGATTCGTTGCGCTTCGCGCTCTGAGAGTGCTTTAGCGAGCCCATAGGGCAAAGATTCAGAATCCCTACTAACGCCAGCACTCTCGTAGGTGTAGGTCGGCGCATCAGCGGTCATCGGCACTATGCTCGTATCCGAATAGGCCGAGCGTGACGAAACGTAAAAATACAGGCCCACTGAATCCTTCAGAAAATCAGCTGCCAGACGAACCCACTCCGGATTAGATCGGGAGTTATCGATAACAACGTCCCATGACCGACCCGCGAGTGCATCGAGCTGTCCATTTCGGTCCCCGACGAGTCGCTCGACACCAGGAAAGAGGTGCGTGTTCGTTCGACCACGGTTAAAAAGTGTCACGGTGTGCCCGCGATCTAATGCATAGCGCACCTGATGAGGACCAATAAAGCCGGTACCTCCGAGTATGAGAATGCGGATAGCTCTTCGGGCAGGTGGCTCAGGTTTCTGAAAGGAATCTGCAACTAGGGATTCCGGGCTGACCCCGAGACCCAGGCCACCGGTAGCTGCAGCTGTTAGTCTCAGGAAATCTCTTCGATCAGTCGGCATCTAAGCTCTCCAGTTCTCATGCATGTATCTCGGCTTATCGCTGCTACAACCTGCACCTGCTAGTGCCATTTCTACAAGCACACTTACACCATAGAGTGGCTGGCACGCCCATAGCTCGTCTTTGGATTGCCGAAAAGGATAATCGCAATGCATCTTGATCTTTACCTGACTTACATCTGCAGACTGCGATTAGGTGGCCACTCACGCAGGCCGGGTAGAGTGAAGTAGAAAATGGCCTCGTCAGTTTAGGAGGATGACTATGAGTTATACCGATCGGAATCACCATAAGCATACCAAGCGGCTCGGAATCTATGGGGCTGGAGTCCTGATACTAATGCTGGTGACACCCACGGACGTGTTCAGCCAGTCAGGGACAGATGATGTGACGTTCACCGCAGATATAGCGCCAATCCTCCAGCGTAGCTGCCAAAATTGCCATCGTCACAATTCGGTGGCGCCCATGTCATTGCTGACTTATGAAGAGGTGCGGCCTTACGCCCGACGTATCAAGGAGCGAACGATGCTTCGGGATCGGATGGGTGTGATGCCGCCCTGGTTTATTGAAAAAGACGTCGGCATCCAAGACTACCAGAATGACATCTCACTGAGTGATGCTGAAATCACGATGATCGCCGAATGGGCAGACAACGGTGCGCCCCGTGGCGATCCGAATGACATGCCGGCACCTCGTGTGTTCGCAGTTGAAGATGAATGGGATATCGGCACCCCAGATCTGATCATTGACTTACCTCCCTATACGATGGGAGCAGAAGCTCCAGACTGGTGGGGTATGATCCCTCCTGTATCTAGTGGGTTGGCCGAAGACCGTTACGTAGCAGCGATGGAGGTAAAGGAAATCAGTGATGTCGAGGGGGGAGTTGGAGGAAAATTTATTTTCCATCACGCAATCATCACTTCGACAGATGAAAACGGTAGGCCGAACGGCAGTTGGCCAATACATGAGGTGGGTCGCAATGCAGAAAGATTCGACCCTTTAGCTGGTCGGATGCTGAGAGCTGGAACACAGTTCATGATACCGGGCGCACATATGCACGCCAACGGCCAAGAAACCACTGCTCATCTACGGCTCGGCTTCAAGTTCCATCCGAAAGGTTATGAACCGGAACGACGGAGTACGCTCCTGAATTTCGGTAATGGCGAAATCGATTTACGGCCCATGCAGGATGGCCAAGAGGTCCACATTTTCCATACGCTGCAACAGAACATGAAAATCACAACCTTCGAACCACATATGCACGCCGCAGGTGTAAGAATGTGCATGGAAGCGGTTTGGGGTGGACGGAGTGAGACCCTAACGTGCGCAGGGTACGACCATAACTGGGTAAAGGTTTACAACTACGCAGAAGATGCCGCGCCTCTTCTACCGAGAGGCACCCTCCTGCATGTGACGGCCTATTTCGATACTACCGAAAACAACACGAATGTGGTTGACCCCAGGAATTGGGGTGGATTAGGGCACAGATCAATCGACAATATGGCAATTATGTTTGCCCCTGGACTCACACTCAATGATGAGCAGTTTGCGGAAGAAATCGCAAAACGTCGGCTACGCCTCGGTTTAGCTAAAGGTGAGGGTATGCTCGGATGTCCACTGTGTGGTTTCGAGGAACTGCCTGGAAATGGCAGAAGATGAAGAAAGCCAGCCTTATTCTAGCACTAGTCACATCTGCGGGATTCCCACTTTCAGCAATCGCGCAATCACCAAGTAGTGGTCAGAACATCGCGCCCGTATACGAAGGATTCGAAACGAACCCGGACGGCTCGTTCAATTTGCTGTTCGGGTATTACAACCGGAACTGGGAAGAGCAGATCGACGTACCCGTTGGTCCGGGAAACTATCTTGAGCCCGGAGGCCCGGACCTAGGGCAACCCACCCATTTCTTTCCCAGACGTAACCAATTTGTCTTTCGGATTCACGTTCCAGCTGATTTCGGAGATAAAGAGGTGGTATGGACCCTCACAACTAATGGCGTAACCGAACGAGCATACGGAACCCTTCGACCTGCCTACGCAGTCGACGCCGTCGTCATGAGCGCCAACTTCGGTGCGGGAGGACAAACCGGTTTCCGGCCCTCGCTGAC
>CAWVZF010000075.1:0-10370 GCA_963934665.1 uncultured bacterium
TCTTTTCGGAATCCCAGAACGGTAACATGAACCGCTACGATCTAATCACAGGTGAAAAAACTGCGATGCGTCCGATTACTGGACCACGAGCAGAGGGTGATACCACCAAAGCTTACCGGTTCAATTGGAATTCTCCTCTTCTGATTTCCAAGCACGATCCCTCCACCATATACCTGGGCTCGAACTATCTCATGCGCTCACGTGATCGAGGAATGACTTGGGAAGAAGTCGGTGGGATGGATCTGACCAAGAATATCGACCGGGATACCCTAGCGATTATGGATGTGCCCGGTTCAGAGCCGCAGATGTCGATCCATGATGGAATCTCAACATACGGCAACCTCACTACCGTTAATGAGTCCCCGATAACATCTGGTGAAATCTGGGCTGGCACTGACGACGGAAATGTTCAGGTGACTATGGATGACGGAACGATATGGGAAAACGTAACAGGTAACATTCCCGGACTTCCAGAACGCACATACGTGAGTCGTGTGGCACCTTCCGCACATGCCCAGGGACGTGCTTATGCCACGTTCGATGGGCACCGAAACGGGGACTTCGCGCCATATGTGTTTGTTACAGAAGACTTCGGACAGAGCTGGAGTGCGATTGCGACAGGCCTACCGCACGGCTGGTCGGTCAATGTGATCACTGAGCACCATCGCTCACCCGATCTCCTCTTCGTTGGAAACGAGATTGGTGTTTACGTCTCGATTGACCGTGGTCAAAACTGGACACGTATCAAGAGCAACCTGCCAGTTGTACCCGTTGACGATCTCGCCATTCATCCTCGAGAAAACGATCTCATCGTTGGCACGCACGGACGCAGTGCATGGATCTTAGCTGATGTCACTCCGTTCGAGCATTTATCCGCGGAGCTACTCGATGAGGCCGGCCAACTCTTCCCACAGAAACCTGTTACGATGTGGGCACAAAAAGGCGATTGGCCGTTCTACGGAGCTACATACTCTGCTTCGAATCCTCCGCGTGGGGCACTAATCCGTTACTACCTGAGTGATAGCCAAGATGAGGGTAATCCAGCTGGAGATCCCGTAGCACAAGAATCGGAAAACGAAGGGCCAACGCCTGACTCAGGAGAATTTTCTCTTACGATTGAAGATGCCCGAGGGGAGCATGTCCGAACACTGACCACTCCTAGTTCTGCCGGGATTAATGAGGTGGTATGGGATTGGCGTTACGATGCACCTTACGAGACGGATGAAACACCCAACGAGGGGGGCGGCGGCTTCGGCGGCGGACCGCCCCAGGGACCCATCGTACTTCCTGGAACCTACACAGTGACGATGGATGTGGGAGCGCAGAGCTACTCGACCACAGTTGAGATCACGGCAGACCCACGACGTCTCATGACCGACGCAAATCGAATGGCCCGCCAAGAAACACTGATGAGCCTGCATACACTGGCAAAGCCTATTTACGAGGCGACTGAGGCAATGGAGCGCTTGGCTGACCAACTCACTGAAGCAAGCGATCTTATCTCTGAGCACGGAGAGTTACCGGAAACTCTAACAACCGAACTTGAAGCGATTGAGGATGATCTCTCTTCAATAGAGAGCGAACTCAGAACAGTCAGAAACAATGCTGGGATCGCCGATGATATTCAGGCGTCTTCCACGCTGCCCACATCTGATCAACTTTGGCAGGTGGACGAAGCTTGGGATGCAATGCCGAATCTACTTGAACAACTGAACGAACTGATATTGAATCGCCTTCCAGCCTTCTATGCGACGCTGGATTCTGAGGGTGTGCGACCCCATCCTGGTGATGCAATCGCACTACCCTCAAGGCGAGGACGCAGATAAACCCCCAGATAGGAAAGCTGGATATGGAACAAGCACCTTTGTCCCTGACTAAGAATTTCCGAGCACTCACGATTGTTGCCGCGGTGGCATTTGTTTGTCCCAGTGGAGCCGCTGGGCAGTCAGCCCCGCCCTCGGAGCCACCAGCCGACTGGGGGCCTACGGCAATTGACTACTCAAATGTCCCCTACCCTTATCCGGTTGAGTATCTCGATGTAAGCCTGAATGGAGAGGACTACCGGGTTGCCTATATGGACGTAGCACCAGTGGGCCAACCGAATGGGCAAACCGTAGTGATGTTTCACGGGATGAATTTTTTCGCTGCTGCATTCGGGGTCACGATGAAAGCACTCACCGAAGCAGGGTTCCGTGCGATCGCAGTTGATCGACTTGGCTACGGACGCTCGTCTAAGCCCGTGATCCACTACAACCTCCACATGCCCGCAAGGCACACGAAAGCGCTTCTCGACGAACTTGGCATCGAACGGACAGCAATAGTCGGTCATTCGATGGGGGGAATGGTCGCGACGCGCTTCACTTCTACTTATCCCGAGACCACCACTCATGTGGTGATGGTTAATCAGATTGGGTTAACGGACTCACGGCATGGTCGTGCATGGACTGATCCAGACGCAGCATATCAGAGCGCGCTAAGAACAAGCTACAGATCCGTCGTCTCGGGTCATGTGCGCTACTATCCGCAAGGCTGGAAGCCGGAATACCTAAAGTGGGTGAAGTATCAGTACGGTCTGACCTTGAGCGGCCATTGGCCACAGATGGCCAAGGTCAGGGCAGCACAGCGTCAGATCTTGTTCGAGGATCCCGTAGTCTACGAATGGCAGCATATCGCTACTAAAGCGCTCGTTATAGGCGGAGCAGACGACAGACTAGTTAGTGACTATCCTGCAGCTGCGCGACACGTGGCAGAAGAACTACAGAACGCTGAGCTTTTTATCTTTCCGGAGATTGGACATGCTCCAGCGTTTGAGATCCCGGATCAGTTTCATGCCGAACTCATTCGTTTCCTCAGGTCAGACCCCAGTGAACCAGCTGACCAAGAATGGCGCGAGAGCAGTGTCGGTCGGCGTTGACATCTAGAGAACTCTAGGAGATCAGCGCAGGCCTGCGAAAAAGTCACGGATATCCTGAACGAGCAGATCAGGTTGTTCTAGTGCGGCGAAATGTCCTCCACGAGGCATCACCGTCCAGTGAACGATGTTATACTGGGCCTCTGCCCACTTGCGGGGTGTAAAACTGATCTCCTTTGGGAAGATCGCAGCTCCAGTTGGGACTTCTATGAACCCGACTGGTCGGGTCGCCGGAGTCCTCCGTGACTCATAGTAGATCCTACTAGCTGAAGTAATGGTTTGAGTTACCCAGTAAAGAGTGACATTGGTGAGTAGCTGATCCTTGGTGAACACGGTCTCGAGATCACCATCATGGTCACTCCAGCCATGGAACTTCTCGACAATCCAAGCAGCTAATCCGGCCGGAGAGTCATTGAGCCCGTAACCCAACGATTGAGGTTTTGTACCCTGTAGGGATTGATATGCACTTTCATTGGCGAATGCTCGGGCACGCTCTTGCCTGAGTTCCAGTTCCTCAATGGGAATCCCTGCCTGGGGATCCGCCACACCCCTTGGCGGTCCACCCAAAAGAAAATTGGAATGCAACCCAATCAAGCGATCAGCGTAATTTCCCGCCAAGACCCGACCGATAATCGCACCCCAATCACCTCCCTGCGCACCGTAACGCTCGTAGCCTAATCGTTCCATCAGCGAGGCCAAAACATCTGCCATTCGCTCCGGATTGTATCCGCGCTCTTCAGGTTTATCGGAAAAGCCATACCCTGGCAGAGAGGGGATCACGACATGAAACGCATCCGCCGGATTCCCTCCATACGCTTCAGGATTAGTCAGCGGACCTATGATATCAACAAACTCAACAAACGAACCCGGCCAACCGTGAGTGAGGAGTAACGGGATCGCGCCATCGACCGGCGAACGCTCATGGATAAAATGGACATCTAGCCCATCGATCGCTGTCTTGAAGTGATCAAAACCATTGAGTTTCTCCTCTTGGTCTCGCCAATCGAATTCGTCCTTCCAGTATTCAATGAGTTCTTCTAAGTATTCTCGGTTCATGCCATAGTCCCATCCAGTTTCGGGGATCTGGTCTGGGAGGCGCGTCCGCGCCAGACGATCTTTCAAATCGGTGAGCACTTCACCGGGCACTGAAATATCGAATGAGCGGATCTCTTCGGCATTCATTGTTGAATTATCTTCGGGCTGGGAGTCGGTCGTGCATGCTGTAAGCATCCCGAACACGATCAGAACCAAGGCGGAACTTACGATTCTATTTCGGATAGGCTTACTGCACTTTTCCATGGCTACCTCAGTTTTGGAGGGCAAATACCCAGATGACGCCGCCCTCTGGTACAAATATCTCAGTGCCAAGATCTCGGTTGATCCGCCGGGTCATCGATGCTGCGTCCACACCCCAACCTGACTGCACAGCAACATATTGGACGCCGTCGATCATATAGGTTGAAGGGACACCGATCACTCCCGAGTTCGTCCCGTGTTCCCAAAGTTGGTCCCCGGTTCGTGCATCGAACGCTCGGAAATTGCGATCTGTCGTCCCCCCCATAAAAACCAAGTTGCCAGCCGTTGTGAGGACCGGACCCCAGTTCGGGGACTCGAACTCCCGTGTCCAAACCTCTTCACCCGTATTCATGTCCCAGGCCTGGAGTTCACCGATGTGTTCTGCCCCAGGCCAGACTGTCATCTGTGACTCGGCGCCCGTAAAACTTCGACCTGGCTCGTACTCGACTTCCCGCCCCAAAATCGATCCACAAAGATTTTCATTGACCGGGATATAGAGAAGTGCGGTCCCCGGATTGTAGGCCGCAGGCGGCCAATCCTTCCCGCCCCAAAGCGATGGACAAAAAGGCGCCCTAAATCCTATGCCCGGCTTCTTCTCCGCATCATAACTGGGACGCCCGCTCTCCGGATCGATACTCGTAAACACATCCTGGCGTACGTATGGCCAAGCATCCACGAACGAGATTTCGTCAGCGCTGCGCTCAAGCAGCCAGAGGTATCCATTACGACCTGGGTGGACGAGTGCTGGAAACGTGCGACCCTCCCTCTCGACATCAATGAGCAGAGGCGTTGAGACTTCATCCCAATCCCAGGAACCGTTCCAGTGATATTGATGGTGACTGACTAGTTCACCCGTTTCAACATCCAAGGCAATCACGGAATTGGTGTACAAATTGTCACCTGGACGAGCGTCACCCATCCACGGACCGGGATTACCTGTCCCCCAGTACGTGAGCCCCAAGGCAGGGTCATAGTGTCCCGTAAGCCAGACCGCGGCACCGCCTGTGCGCCAAGAATCACCTGGCCAAGTGTCGTTACCCGGCTCCCCCGGCGCGGGTATCGTATGCGCTCTCCATGCTTCCTCACCTGTCTCAGTATCGAGTGCGACAACAAAGCCACGGATTCCTAGTTCGCCCCCTGAGACACCCACCATGACCTTTCCCTCTGCGGTCAGTGGGGCGAGCGTCATGTAATATCCCGCGGCGTTATCAGCTACAGAAGCATCCCAAACAACTTCGCCGCTGGCCGCATCGAGCGCGACGACCTTTGCATCGAGCGTAGCCGTAAAGACCTTATCTCCATACAACGCAACACCCCGATTCGTGTAGTGGTATGCGATTGCGTCTTCGGCAAGTTCGTGCTGGTACAACCAAAGCAAATCTCCAGTCCGGGCATCAATTGCGATCACCTGATTCCCCGGTGTCGTCACGAACATGATCCCGTCATTGACGATAGGTACTGCCTCGTGTCCCCCGTTGACACCTGTTGAGAAAGCCCAGACAGGAACGAGTGACTCGACATTTTCACTATTAATCTGTTCGAGGGGGCTATACCCCCATCCATCATACGTACCGCGGTAAAAGAGCCAATTCTCAGGCTCTGGTTCCTTAAGCCGTTCATCCGTGACCACCCTATACGAGGTGGCGGACTGCTGGGCTATACCTGGCCCTGGCACGACTAGGGCAACCAAAAGAATCAATCGGATAGCTGCCGAGTATCGATCTAGCTTCATCATCTATTCCTGTATGACTTCCTTGAGTTTTCGATCATGGACTACGGAAACCAACACGGCCGGTGAAACCACCAGCGACTACTAGCTGATCATCTACAAGTTTGAGGGGGAGAGCAGCAAGCCTACGACGGGCAGGACCCTCCGTGACCTGTCCGTTATCCGTCGGGTCGAACTCTGAGTCATGGCAAGGACAGATCAAACGACGACTCTCACTACCCCAATCGCTAACGTCACAACCCTCATGTGTGCAAATTGCTGAGTAGGCAACAATTCCCTCCGCAGAATGCAGAGTTGTCTCCTCACTAAGACTCAGCGGATCCAAACGGAGGAGTACAATCTGATCAAGTCGTGACGCATCAGAAGCACTATGAGCACCATCAGCATCTCCCGCATAAGCAAAGACCTGAGGCCCATCTAGAGAGACATCGGCCGGGGTGACAACCTCACCCTTACGACCTCCGAATGCGAATACAAGCACATCCCCATCAGCTGGGTGTTCATGCTCATCTAGTGAAAGCGCTGCCTCAGGTTCTGGCTCCAACTGTGGGCCTTGAGTAGGGGGCAGCCCTGGCATCTCTCCGACCGAACCCTGTGAGGCTGGAGTACAGTCTGTAAGGGCTGAAGCCAGCCCAAGACCCACAAAAGTTTTGACCGCCTTGCGGCGATTCATAGAAGTGGCCGTTTCCGGACCGTCAACTTCGGTCATGAGAGATCTCTCATCGCTCTTTTGAACCCATACTATCTCGAGTAAGCCTTGATTTAGGGACATCCTACACGTTCAGGCTACTTTTGCCCACTGATTACACCCTTTATCTAGGTGCTCAGGTTACCCGCCACACTCTCGTACAATACAGGCCTTACCCTTGAATTTCAGCCAAATACAGAGTAGCATGCCATAACATTGTAGGGGAGTTGTAGTTATTAAGGTCTCTTCTTGTTGGGAGGAAGCAATTATGGCGACCAGGTTTGTACGCCTGACCGACCGCTCTCTGTTCTCTGGAGCCCTAGTTCTGGCATTGCTTGCCGTGCTAGCGATTCCAGGCCAAACCCTGTCAGCGCAGGAGGCAGGCGCGGATGAGGATGTCACATATACACGTGATATCGCACCTATTATCCAGCAGAACTGCCAGATCTGTCACCGTCCGGCGTCGGTAGCACCGATGTCCTTTATGGATTTCCGGGATGTTCGGCGTTACGCGCGGCGGATCAAAGACCAAGTCGCACGGCGATTGATGCCTCCTTACCACTACGACGCTGGTAATGGCATCCAGGATCTCAAGAATGACTGGAGACTCAGTGATGAAGAGATCGGTGCCATCGTGGCTTGGGTCGATAATGGCACTCCGGAAGGAGATCTCGCGGACATGCCCGAGCCTATGGTTTGGCGTGACGAACAGATGTGGCAGCAGGAAGAGGATCTCGGTCCGCCTGACCATGTTATCAAAACTCTGCCATTCGATGTCCCCGCTGAGGGCGGTGACATGTGGTGGCGTCCGGTCGTGCCAACTGAGATGACCTCGGAGAGGTGGATTCGGGCCATGGAGGTACGGCCTTCATTCCCAGCAGGACGTCAAGTTGTGCACCACGCAAACCCCAAACTCTTGAGGCTTAAAGATGATGGGGATTATCAGCCTCTCGGGAACTTGTCCGAGTATGCGATGGGTAAGATTGGAGAGATCGTCCCTGAGGATGCTGCACGCCTAATTAAGCCTGGCGATAAGATTGAATGGGATACGCACTACTACCCCATGGGTTACGAGGTTGAAGGTGATCAGATTGAGCTAGGAATCTGGTACTATCCTGAAGGATATGAGCCTGAGTTCACACAAAACCTGAGACTCTATCCGCTTTCGGGAGACATCTTCCTGGAGCCCGGTGGGACATCTATGACCCAAGGGTTCTACCGTTGGGATCACCCAGTCCGGATCGACAGCTTCCAACCACATGGGCATGTGCATCTCCATGGGATGCAGATCAAGGCAATCTATCCAGATGGTAGACAGGAAATGCTTAGTATGGTGTCGGACTTCGATGCCAGGTGGCACCATAGCTACATTTTCGAGGATGACAAAGCTCCTCTGCTGCCAACAGGTACTGTACTTGTTATGACCGGTTGGTATGAAAACACTGCGGACAACCCGCTCACCGACTCAGAGATGTTCTATGCTCGAGGCAGTCGCACGGTGGATGAAATGTCACACGCGTGGATTGCCGTTACGCACCTGGACGAAGAAGGAATTGAGCGTATCAAGGATGAGAGAGAAGCCAAGTCCAAAGTCACAAGTGATGATGGAGACGGAAGCAACTAAGACTTGTCTATGCCTGAAGAAACAGGCGAAATATAAGAGATGAATGATCGAAGGAGCCTTCTGATATGGGGGCTCCTTCGATACATCTGGCCTAGGTAAAAGTAACGGGAATAAAGCTATGAAAAATCATAAAATGCAGACCGGCGTTGTTCTCATGTTGACCTTATTTGTCGCGGTTCCTGCGTTGATAGCGCAGAACCCGAACAACTCTCGGTTCGGAAACGGCATGAGAATGCCACTCTCGCCGGTCCCAGCCACAGGAGAGCCAGTTGCACCCTTCATGGAAGGTTGGTACGCGAACGAGGATGGCACGTACTCGCTCTCATTTGGCTTCTTTAATTTGAATTCACAACAAGTCCTCGACATTCCGATTGGTCCTGACAATTTCATTGAGCCGGCTGAATTTAATGGGAAACAACCAACCCATTTTACCTCTCGTCGCGCTCGCAGAGACCGCGGAGTCTTTCATGTGACGGTGCCGGCATCTTATGCCGATGGGCAACAAAGAGTCACTTGGACCATCACGGCTAACGGCAAGACACTTTCTATCCCAGCCCGTGTCGGCTATCCACCTCTTCAGCTTGATTACGGTCCTAGGGCGATGGGATCCTTGCCCCCGATGGCCAGCTTCTCAGCCTCCGGAGCAGAAGGCCAGCACATTCAGGGGATATGGTCAGAACCACGAGTCGCTACTGTAGGCTCACCTATGGAAATAAGCATCTGGATGAGAGAGGTCTCGGAACGTGCTTCGTTTGACGAACGTAACGCCGACATCAAACCAGCTGTTACCTGGATTAAATATCAAGGTCCAGCAGGCGAGATCACCTTCGACCCTGGCAGAATTTCACTCGATGAAAAGGAAGGACAGGCAACCACAAGTGTGACCTTTACCGTACCCGGCGAATATGTATTACGTGGTCGCGTCGACAACTTCGGAGCCAACGATAGTACCCCGGGCGACCAATGTTGCTGGACAAACGCATACGTGCCGGTAACGGTCACTGCTGGAGAACCCGACAGGGACTGATCTTCATATCCGGCCACTGTCAGGTTTTTAAACCGGACCAACCAATAGGGGAAGTCATATGCAACGCATACTTACCTTCGCTGCACTTGTAGTCATAGCGAGTTGTGCACCACAGACTGCGAACCAAACTCAAGTGGACGGGACAACAAGTGTCGAGCCGTTCAAGGTCGGGACCTTCGAGATCGATGGTACACAGACGGTAGGAGTCGTCCTCAGAGACGCTCTGATCATCGACCTCGCGGCAGCGAACACGGCGCTCGAAGCTGATCCAGCATACGAACATATCGACGCACCGGCGGACATGCTCGGTCTGATCGAGCAGTACGAGGACGGTCTGAAGTCCCGGATCTACGAGATCGTCAACAACGTGGTGGGTAATGACCTACTTGAAGCAGACTACGTTCACGGTGTCGAAGATGTGGACATCCTTCCTCCGATCATGTATCCCAGCAAGAACATGAATGCCGCGGTCAACTTCTACACACACGCATGTGAAGGCTGCACTGAAGAACAGCTGGCGGCGAGGACCCAGCAGCGACAGGAGAATCGAGGGGTGCCCTACCTGTTCCTCAAGCCGACCCGCGGCGCAATCATCGGCAACGGTGATGACATAGTGATGCCTTACGGCCGTGACCGAATCGAATGGGAGGTTGAGTTGGCAATCGTATTCGGCACTGAGGGTAAGTACATCTCTGCAAGGCGAGCCTACGATCACGTGTTCGGCTACATGGTCGCTATGGATGTATCCGATCGTGGCGGGCGTCCTCCGGGTGGGTACGGCTCCGGTCAGGACTGGTTCGTCGGTAAGGGCCATGACACGTTCGCGCCCCAAGGGCCGTGGATTGTTCCAAAAGAGTTCTACGGCGATCCGATGGAGCGCCTGCACCAGAGCCTGGTCATCGACGGCGTGACCGTTCAGGAGGCCAGAGCGGGGGACATGATCCACAACATCCCGGAGCTAATTGAGTACGCATCGTCGCTCATCACCGTATTTCCCGGTGATGTCCTGCAAAGCGGGACGTCGGGTGGAACGGGCGCTGGTCGCGTCCAGCGGGCGACAGGCTCTGGATACCTCCAGGCTGGTGAAACGATCAG
>CAWVZF010000076.1:0-9978 GCA_963934665.1 uncultured bacterium
CAGAGTCTTGAGGTCAGAAGCCCGGTCCCGTGGCATAACCAAGGTGGCCTCATCCGTGCGAACAACCACAAGATTATCAACTCCGAAGAGAACAACCTGCCCGTCTTCTGAGAAG
The DNA here is from genome assembly GCA_963934665.1 of uncultured bacterium. GTDB lineage: Bacteria > Gemmatimonadota > Gemmatimonadetes > Longimicrobiales > Gaopeijiaceae > UBA1142. The sequence goes on from CAWVZF010000076.1 coordinate 116, forward strand.
ACGATATTGTTTGACCCCTCTCTCACAACGCCATCACCAACCACCACGTTGTGATCCTCATCTGGCGCCCTATTCCGAGCCAAGGATTCCCAGCTCCCCAGGTCATCCCAAGAGAAACTTGCCTGAACGACCCCAACACAGGCAGATCGTTCGAGGACCATCGTATCTACGGGGCCCTTTGGCACGGCATCAAAGAAGGCTTCTGGGCTCTCCTCTAGAAGTGGTAGGCAGGCGCTGACCTCTGGTGCATTGACTCTTACTTCATCAAGGAAGGTTGATGCTTTCCATATGAACATTCCAGTGTTCCACAAATAACCTTCTCGTAGGTACCGTTCCGCATTAGCCACGTTTGGCTTTTCGTGGAATGCTGAGACTGTAAAAGCTTCTAGCTCACTCTCTAAGGCGATGATCTCTCCGGGCTGTATGTGGCCATATCCGGTTTCGATCCGGTCCGGCTCAACTCCTACGCAGACCAGGATCTCCCTATTTCGGGCGAGATCCACTGCCGCAGAGATTGTCCGCTGAAAATCTTCAAGAGGCTCTATCAAATGATCCGAGTGGAGTGAGATCATTATCCCACCAGGGCACTCTCTTTCTATTGACCAAGCTGCCCACACAAGCGCGGGACATGTGCCCTTAGCTTGAGGCTCTACCCAATAGACGTCGTCTTCTAACTCTGTGGGGAGGGCTTGAAAAGCTTCAGTCAATTGGGCATTGGCTAATAATCGGATTTGGTTTGCTGGTACAATCCCTTCACCCCGTCGAAACGTATCCATGACTAAGGGGGAATCGGTTGCGAGCGCCAAGAGTTGTTTGGGACGCTTGGGAGTGCTTGCTGGCCAAAAGCGAGAACCAATCCCCCCGGCAAGGATGACAACGAATAAGTCGTCATCGGAACGCTTTGAGGATACCTTGGATTCAGGCAATTTATTTCTATCGGTTTGGGGGTCAGGTAAGATAGTGGTCGGAGACTTTCTTTGCTGTTACTCCGATGAGTAGTACACGATGTCATCCGGACCAGGGGGCCTTTCATAGATCACTGGCATATGTTTACCAGCTGGATGAGCTGAGAGGTCCAGTACTATTTGCCACCGTCTCGATGCCTCTGACTTCTTGGTTTTTAGCGGGTGCAATGCGGCTCGTAAGGACGAGTTGGGAACCTGCCTGCCGTAGGGGGTAAAGTCAAGTAATTAAAGGGATTTGCGGGGTTGACACCACTGTTGGATTTCTGGCAACTTGCCTCAGCTTTTTTACCCGAGCTAAGGACCAATAACGTGCTACAGCAGCATCAGTTCCTTCATGCGATAAAGTTTGTGCAAGTTTCTGTAGTGACAATTGTCCTGGTTCTGCTACTCCTGACTACGACTGCTTGCAATGATGATCCTTTTGAGATCAGGTGGGATCTTCAGGCAGATACCGTACTGCTCTATTCCCTCGCCCGTCCAGAGATGAATATGGACTCAGGTTTCAATTTCAGACCAGGTACGCTTGGCCCGGTCCGTATTGAGGCTGCGACTGCTACTGGGACCTGGGATATCGCTTTGGATACGCGTGGTGGTGAGCTAGTTCTTCTGCCACCGAGTGCACTTGGAGTGTCCTCAGCAGCCCGATTAGCTGCTATACCGGGTAAGCGACGGGAAGAAGTGGTTGAGGCCCCGGCGGATACCACCCTTTACTCTGTAGATCAGCCTGTATCAGTACGATCTGGAACTGTATATGTAATTCGTACGGATCGGGCCCCAGGTGCATTCGGAAGCCGCTGTTTCTACTACGCCAGGTTTGAACCCACACTGATAGACGTAGAAAACGGGAACTTAACTTTCGTTTATGACGCGAGTCCGGTGTGTAACAGCCGTCGCCTGATACCGAGGGACTAATGCTTGATATCCGACGTCTCCGTCTCGAGCCGGAAGCTGTGAGAGACGCATTAGTTAAGAGAGATCCTGAGCTAGTTCCTATCGTTGAGCATGTACTTTCGTTGGATAAGGAGCGTCGTGAAGGTCTGATGGTGGTCAACGAACTTAAGGCCGAGCGGAATACAGCATCGAAACAAGTGGGCGAACTCAAACGGAAGGGTGAGGATGCTGGAGAACTAGTCGCAGCAATGAGGGTCACGGGTGATAAGATCTCTAAGATCGATGACAAAATCCGGACCATCGACGAGGAACTTCAAGATCTTTTACTTGCAATTCCGAATACACCACTCGACGAAGTACCCGAGGGTGGTGAAGAGGAGAATAGAACAGAAAAAATCTGGGGCGATCCGACCACGTTCGACTTTGAGCCTTTACCACACTGGGAACTAGGAACCAGTCTCGACATTCTTGATCTAACACGTGGCTCTAAGATTAGCGGATCAGGTTTCTCTGTGTTGAAAGGGGTGGGTGCCCGACTACAGAGAGGCCTCATTAATTATTTCCTAGACGTTCATACAAGAGAGCACGGGTATACTGAAGTGCGCGTCCCATACCTGGTTACCCGAGAGGCAATGGTTGGAACGGGACAACTACCGAAGTTTGAAGAAGAGTCCTATGTGACCACCCGCGATGATCTTTGGCTTATCCCTACAGCCGAAGTACCGATTACGAACCTCCACAGGGATGAACTTCTTAGTGGGATGGATCTCCCTGTCCGTTATGCTGGCTACTCACCTTGTTTTCGTCGGGAGGCAGGTGCTGCAGGGAAGGACACGAGAGGACTCTTACGCATGCACCAATTCGACAAGGTTGAATTGGTGCGTTATGAGCATCCGGAGCGCAGTCGAGAAGCTCTCGAAGAGTTGACTCGCGAGGCTGAAGTTCTACTGGAGCGTCTCGGATTGCATTACAGAAGAATATTGATTTCTACTGGAGATCTCGGTTTTAGTGGTGCGATGACCTATGACCTAGAGGCTTGGGCGCCTGCGGTTGGCCAGTGGCTAGAAGTATCAAGCTGTACGACCTTTACCGACTATCAGGCTCGCCGTGCCAACCTCCGATTTCGGCCAAGCCAGTCTGAAAAACCGGTTTTTGTGCACACTCTTAATGCTTCCGGTCTAGCGTTACCGCGCGTTATGGCTGCTCTCTTAGAGAGTTATCAGAAGCGGGATGGTAGCGTTCATCTACCCGACGTCCTTCACCCGTATGTCGGGTGTGAGCGACTAAGTCCAGAGTAAGCAGTTTCTAGAGGATGAGTTGCACGCGGATATACTACGGCTTGAGGATCTTCGAACTTCTGGGAGACCGTGAGAAGAAGGGGCTACGGATCCGCTTGCCTGTCATCGATGGGTGATTCAGCCTCCCACTCTCATCTCACTGGCCTGAACACAAACCAGCTTGAGGCGACCTCCCATTTTGAAGGCCCACTGCTTGTTTTAGCAGGAGCCGGATCAGGGAAAACTCGTGTACTGACAGCGCGCGTATGTCACCTCATCCAAGAATTTGGAATATCCCCTAAAAAAATTCTCACGGTAACCTTCACAAATAAGGCTGCAGGGGAGATGCGGGAACGCATCACGAAGCTTCTTGGTTCCGAGCCCATAGGAATGTGGGTAGGAACTTTTCACGCTATGGGAGCACGTCTTTTAAGACGACATGCGGATCGTCTCGGTTGGGATCGAAGCTTTAGTATCTTTGATTCCGACCAATCTCTTCGGCTCATTAAGTCAGTTCAAGAAGAATTAGGACTTGATTTGAAACGCTGGAATCCTAAAGCCATCCGTGCCGAGATCAGTAACTCGAAAAACCGGCTTGAAGATGACAAGATGTTCCAGCAAAAAGATCAAGGTGACTCTGAGCTCTTCATCCAAACGGTGGGCCAAGTTTTTTCTGCATATCAAAGAGCTCTCCAGGCTCAAAATGCTTTTGACTTCGATGATCTTCTAATGAAGCCAGTAGAGCTTCTTCAAAACCATAGAGATCTTCTGGAGCACTACCGTGGGCGTTTCTCTTTCATCTTAGTAGACGAGTACCAGGATACGAATCGTGCACAGTTTCGTTTCGTAGAGTTATTAGCCCGGGCCCATGGAAACCTCATGGTTGTTGGTGACCCTGACCAATCAATCTACGCCTGGCGTGGAGCGGATGTTCGGAACATCCTCGACTTCGAAACCGCGTTTCCGTCTGCGCGTGTAGTGCCCCTCGAGATCAACTATAGGTCCAGAGAGTCTATACTCAGCGCGGCAAACGCGGTTATTGATGAGAACGTGAATCGGCCCAAGAAGATTCTTAGGGCGAACCGCAAGGGTGGGGATAAGATCACATTGGTCGAAACCTCAAATGAGAAAGACGAGGCGCGGTGGATAGTTAGCGAAATTCAGGACCAGATCCAAAGTACCCAAGGCCTATCGATCTGCGATTGTGCAGTCCTATATAGGACGAATGCTCAAGCAAGAGCGTTGGAAGATGCTTTCCTTCGGGCCCGGATGCCTTATCAAGTGGTGGGTGGGGTGCGGTTTTACCAGCGTAGAGAGATTCAAGATGTACTTGCATATCTGCGGCTGATATCAAACCCGAAAGACAAAACGGCATTTAATCGCATCGTGAATTATCCAAGACGAGGTATTGGCCACACTACACGCGAGCATCTGACACGATGGGCCGTGGATCAACGCGTCACGATGCTAGAGGCTGCGGGGAGGGCTGACGAGGTCCCTGGCATCCGTACTGCGGGGGTCCGTGGCCTTAAGCAATTTGCTGATCTGATGCACCGGCTAAGTGAACGTGCTACCCAGGTGACGATAGGAGAAATGCTTGAGGGACTCGTAGAGGATATCGATCTGATCGAACACCTTAATAATGAAGGACCAGATGGAGAGGACCGTGTACGCAACGTGACAGAACTCATTGCGGGCACGCTCGATTTTGATGCGACTCTTGCTCAAACTGTCGAACCTGATGAAATAGATACTTTCACCGAACTCGACCTCTTTCTTCAAGAAGTGGCACTGATTGCAGATCTAGATGGTCTCGATCCGGGATCTGAAACAGTGACACTAATGACCCTCCATAACGCAAAAGGACTAGAGTTCAGTTTGGTGTTTATCGCTGGGCTTGAAGAGGGCCTTTTTCCGCTTAGTCGGGCTTATGATGAAGTGAATGGTCTAGAGGAAGAAAGACGTCTACTCTACGTTGGGATCACTAGGGCCGAAGATAAGCTATTCATGTCTTGGGCTCGGCAAAGAAGACGTGCGGGTGATTTCACGTATGGTTTTCTCTCCTCGTTTGTCTCAGCGATCCCAGACAAATTGCTAGAACGTCGCAAGAGTAACTGGCTATCCCCGGGATCTTACTCTAAACCAATTGCAGTACAGAACCGTGGCTACAAGATCTCGCATGAGCAGGACGAAGCTTTCGACATGAACCAGGACTCTCCAGGCTTTGTGTTAGGGGAACGCGTTATGCATCAGACCTTTGGGTCTGGAGCAGTTATAGAAATTTCTGGCTTCGGCCGTGACATGAAGGTCAAGGTCAAATTTGATAATGTGGGAGAGAAGAAACTGCTTCTTCGATACGCTGGCCTGGAGAAAGATTGGCCATGAGTATTTCTGCTGAGGATGTTCAGAGGATAGGTGAACTCGCCCGACTCCACCTTGAGGACGACGAACTCGAGCGTCTCACATCAGATCTGAATGCCATCCTGCGGCACGTGGATTCGCTTCGGGATCTAGGATCAACTAAGCGATCTGAAGATTCATCGCAGCTTGGATCAAAGCTTGCGCCTGTCTCCGCTGAGCATGTCCCGGATCCTGACAAACTTATTGATAGGCCAGTTGATTTCGCACCTGAGTGGCAGGAGGGGTTCTTCATAGTTCCTGCTCCTCCAGGTGTTAAGCCTTCCGGAGATCAGTGAGTCCCCAGGTCGAAGTACTCGGTAGTTCTGAGGCTCTGGATTCCAGGGGATCAGCACTTCGATCACTTGATCATATTAAGGATCTGGAAAGTGGCCGGGAGGGCTTGAATGCATTCTTAGCAGTTGCTGAGCCAGAAGATTTGGAACCTTGTGGCCAAGGCCCACTCACTGGTGTGATGGTTGCGCTCAAGGACAATATTTGTACAAAGGGGCTTCCGACGACATGTGGCTCTCTCATGTTGAAAGACTACAGATCGCCCTACGAAGCAACTGTCGTACAGAGACTTCGGCGAGCAGGGGGCTTGATCGCTGGTAAGACGAATTTAGATGAATTTGGGATGGGTTCGTCGACCGAAAACTCTGCCTTCGGTCCCACTGTAAATCCGATAGACAGGAGCCTTGTTCCTGGGGGGAGTTCTGGTGGATCTGCAGCGGCGGTGGCTGCAGGGTATGTTCGGATGGCCTTGGGGTCTGATACAGGTGGATCGGTGAGGCAGCCAGCAGCATTTTGTGGTGTAGTGGGGATAAAGCCCACCTACGGTCGTATCAGTCGGTATGGTTTAATCGCGTTCGCATCTTCACTAGACCAAATTGGGACGATTGGCACTACGGTCCTAGAAGCCTCTCTGCTGCTAGAGGTTGTGTCTGGACAGGATGCCCGAGATTCAACTTCGGCAGAAAAGCCAGTGCCGAGGTACAGAGATGCCGCAGTTCAGGGTATCGAGGGGATGGTTGTAGGTATCCCTACTGAGTACTTCCCAGAGCAACTCGATACTGGTGTTCGTGCACTACTTGATGAGGCGTGTGAGCGGCTTGTAGCCGCGGGAGCTGAGGTTCGGCCAGTATCCCTGCCTCATACAGAATTTGCTATTCCCTGTTATTACGTTCTCGCAACAGCGGAGGCATCTAGTAATCTAGCGAGGTACGATGGTGTGAGGTTTGGCACTCGCTTGCCTGCTGAAGGACTTGATCGACTGTATGAACTTACACGAGGGAATTTCGGTACCGAGGTCAAGCGGCGGATTATGCTGGGGACGTACGTACTATCAAGCGGTTACTACGATGCTTATTACGGAACGGCCCAACGCACCAGAGCTAGTATAGCGCAGGACTTTAGAACCGCATTTGATGAGGTGGATGTGCTCTTTACTCCAACCTCCCCCACACCGGCTTTTCCGCTTGGCGAACGCGTTCTAGACCCGGTTTCTATGTACCTGTCTGACGTCTTTACGGTTACTGCTAACCTTGCTGGTATACCAGGACTTTCAGTGCCTATAGGGACGGTGGGTGGACTGCCTCTCGGAGGTCAATTGCTCGGACCCTGGTGGGGTGAGAGCCGTATCATAGCAGCCGCAGGTGCACTAGAAGCTTCTTACGAGGAAGATACTTGAACTGGGAAGCAGTGATCGGCGTTGAGATCCATACAAGGCTCAAGACCGAGTACAAGTTGTTTTGCGGTGATAGAGCGGTCTTCGGTGGTGAGCCGAATACACATATTTGTCCAGTCTGTATGGGGCTACCAGGTGCACTGCCAGTTTTGAACCCTGAGGCTGTGGATCTTGCCCTTCGGACTGCCCTCGCGTTCGGGTGCACTATCCATTTTGAAAGTGTTTGGGCCCGGAAGAGCTACTTCTATCCAGATTTACCAAAAGGCTACCAGATCACCCAGTTCGAACACCCTTTGGCGACAAAGGGTGTTGTAGTGTTTTCTGGCTTAGAAGGTGACGCATCCGTATCGATCCGGAGGGTCCATATCGAAGAAGATGCCGGTAAATTGCTCCATGACAGGGTACCTAGAGCGTCTGCAATTGATCTGAACAGAGCAGGAACAGCTCTCGTTGAGATTGTTACTGAGCCTGATTTTCGGACCCCCGCAGATGTCCGCTTATTCTTAGGTGAACTCAAACAGACCATTGAGTATGTAGGTGCTAGCAATTGCAATATGGAAGAGGGCGATCTCCGTGTTGATGCTAATGTCTCAGTGCGCAGATCCGGATCTTCTAGGCTTGGAAACAAGACAGAAATCAAAAATGTGAATTCATTCTCGGGTGTTGAGCGTGCGTTATCTCTGGAGATCTCGCGGCAGATAGCTACCCTTGATGCTGGAAGTGCGGTAGGACAGCAGACCTTGCTTTGGGATGACCACAGGGAAGAACTCCGGAAGATGCGATCAAAAGAGGAAAGTCATGACTACCGTTACTTCCCTGAACCTGACCTTTCTCCACTACGAGTAACCCAGGAGCAGGTCACCGCAGTTTTTGAATCCCTTCCGGAGCTTCCCCGAGATCGTTTCTCTCGTTTCAAGGAGGTCTATGAACTAAAAGATTACGACGCAGAGGTACTTACCCAGTCTGCTGCCAACGCTGACTACTTTGAAGAGTTGGTAGGAGTCCAGATAGATCCGAAGGTCGCTGCCAAGTGGGTCACAGGCCCCCTACAAGCGCTGATGAACCAGCGCAGGGAAGACGCTCGAACTGTCCCGGTTCGTCCAGCTAAAATAGCAGCACTCATAGGGCTTATAGAGAGCGGAGCAGTATCTGAATCTGCAGCGAAGAGTGTGCTGGTTATCCTCGCGCAAGAGGGTGGTAGTCCTTCAGATATCATTGAGGCGCGGGGCCTGATGCAGGAGCGAGACCCTGGTCAACTAACGAGCTGGGTAACAGAGGTGTTATCCAAGCATCCAGAAGAGGCTGCTAGATATCTTAGCGGGGAATCAAAGATTCTTGGATATCTAGTCGGCCAAGTAATGCATAGCTCAGGAGGTGCAGCAGATCCGAGGCTTGCTCGAGAGCTACTAATTAAACAACTGAGTAACGAATAAGGGCGGTGGCCTTCACAATGGCATCGCTACATCATTATCGGGGAGATTCAAAATCTGAATCCTTAGCCTCCGCTTCTTGATCGCGAGTCTCTGTTCTTCGCGTCTTCATTCTTGCAGCTCTGCTTAGCTTCTGAGCGCCCTCCCTCACCCCCTTTACCGCGGCTGCTGTTTTGATGAAAGCACCCTCTGCTTCACCCTGTATCACTTCCATCAATGCATTGAATTCTTCGATACGTTGCTCCATATGGCCGGAGGCCTGGTGCAGCCGGTCATTCAATGCTTTCACGGATGTATTCAAGCGTTCTACATCCGTTCTAAGGGCCTGAGTAATAAACTCTACATTGTCTAATATCGAACGGGCCCGATCTGACGCTGGACCAAGGTTTTGGATCAGACTCTTAAGGGTAGCGTTGACTCTAAGGGCTAGAAGCACCAGGACGACAGATAGCACGAGGATTGCAACGCCAACTAGGATCATCGCAATATCTGCTAGGGTCGAGATAGCAGCAGGGTCCTGGAGTGTACTCAGCTGAAGAGCTGCGGGTAGTCTGTATAGCATGGCTGAAGTCTAACGATCTAGTCGCTCAGATATCTAGGTTGAAGAGCACTCCAGGTATCTCAGAAGTGGCACTGGCACACATCCTGCACTTCCCGAATGATACAAGAGAAGGCCTTAGGGAAGGTCAATAGATCAGATGAAAAAATAATGGATAGGTTGCTGTTGGATAGAGACGGGCGGTATCTTCGGACTTCTACGGCGGGGTCACAAAACCGGCAACCGTGTGTCCCTCCATCACTCCTTTTCCCGGAGACTATGGGGACTTTTACGGTAGAAGGTGGACGTCATCTTGAGGGTCGGATAAGGCCTGCGGGCAATAAGAACGCAGCACTCCCGTGTTTGGCAGCAACGCTATTATCTGAAGGCCCAGTGACACTCCGTAATGTGCCTAGAATACTGGATGTTCTCACGTTCCTAGACATACTCACAGCTTTAGGCAGTGAGGTGTCTTGGATCGGAAGAAACGAGCTAATTGTTGACACCCGCGGAGTAAAAACAAGTGTGGTGGAGAGGGAGCTAGCAGCTAGGATACGGGCTTCACTACTACTAGCAGGCCCCCTTTTGGCCCGTTTCGGTAAGGTCGAGCTACCACCTCCCGGGGGAGATGTGATTGGGCGGCGTAGAATGGATACACATTTTATGGCGTTTGAAGCT